>JAKLDO010000035.1 GCA_022703485.1 bacterium | reverse complement strand
CGAAATAGTCGCTCAGTTCGAATATCTGGTCAAGAGTTTCACATTCCACCTGCTCGTTCGCAAGGAGCGACATGAGCTTCGGAGCTATCTCTTTTGTCTTGTCAGCGTCATTCTTGTTTGCTATCCAGTCTGCAAATACCGCTTTGAGTTCAGGACTTACTTCATCACCGCAGCTGCAATCCTTAGAAAGAACTTTGTTCATGAGCATTTCAATTCTTTCTCTTTTCTGTCTGACCGCAAGAGCCATACCGTATCCGTGCTCGGCGTTATCCTCAAAAAGGCTGTTCGCCCATGTCGGACCGTGACCGTCTTTATTCTTGCAATACGGGATCGTCGGAGCCGTTCCGCCGTATATTGATGAACATCCTGTTGCATTGGAAACGAACATTCTTTCACCGAAAAGCTGAGTAAGAAGCTTGACATACGGAGTTTCGCCGCAGCCTGCACATGCACCGCTGAACTCGAAAAGGGGCTGACAGAACTGACTTCCCTTCACTGTAGTTTTCGGCATGAGGTCGTCTCTGACCGGAATATGTATCGAATAATCGTTGTTGTGAGCTTCAGTTTCAACTATTTCATTGAAGAACACCATTTCAAGTGCTTTGTTTTTAGGCGCGGGGCAGATGTCTGCACAGTTTCCGCAGCCCTGACAGTCCATCGGATAGAGCTGCATTCTGTATGTAAAATTCTCAAGCCCTTTTCCGACAGCCTTGATTGTGTTGAACGACTTGGGAGCGTTCTCAAGCTCTTCTTTTGTAACAAGAACAGGTCTGATGGCTGCATGAGGACATACATATGAGCATTTATTGCACTGAATGCAGTTCTCACCGATCCATTTTGGAAGTTTTATTGCGACACCGCGTTTCTCGAACCTGCATGTAGCGGTCGGGAAGGAGCCGTCGGGTCCCGGAAGCATTCCGCGGTCTTCATAAGCGAAAGCGCTTACCGGAAGGTCGTCACCGTTAAGTCTTGCGATAGGATCGATTATCTTCTCGACCATGATCTGCTCAGCTTCATCAGCATAAGGTTCATGGACTTTCTTGATATCGATCTCTTTCTCTTCGGCATCAAGCCACTTGTCTTTCTTGTATTTGAGCTCGACAAGTTCAGCCGCCGCCGCATCGATCGCCGCATTGTTCATGTCAACGACTTTCTTACCTTTCTTGCCGTATGAATGCTCGTTGGCGTCTTTAAGGGATTTTACTGCATCCTCAAAAGGAATTACATTAGCGAGCTTGAAGAAAACTGTGAGCATTATCATGTTTATACGCTGTCCGAGTCCAAGCCCGTCAGCGATCTTGACTGCGTCAATTATATACACTTTCGCATTTCTCTTTGCGATCTCTTTCTTAAGACTTGCCGGAAGGTTGGCTTCCGTCTCTTTTGCACTCCAGACTGTATTAAGAACGAACACGCCGCCGTCCTTGAGACCTTTTGCAAGGTCGTACTGATAAACATAGGCCTGATTGTGGCATGCAACATAGTCTGCATCAGTGATAAGGTAAGGGGACTGTATCCTTTCCTTTCCGAATCTGAGATGGCTCACTGTGATACCGCCCGATTTCTTTGAATCGTATGAGAAGTATCCCTGAGCGTACATGTCGGTCTCTTCACCGATTATTTTTATCGCGTTCTTTGAAGCGCCGACCGTGCCGTCTGAGCCGAGTCCGTAAAGTTTGCACTGGACCGTACCCTTCGGAACTGTATCAAGCGGTTCGTAAGCAAGGGATGTGAAAGTCACATCATCGTTTATGCCGACTGTGAAGAAGTTCTTCGGTTCACGGGCTTTAAGGTTGTCAAATACAGCCTTGACCATGCCGGGAGTGAACTCTTTTGATGAAAGACCGTAACGGCCTCCGACCACTTTTATAGTCTCTTTTCTTTCATAGAGAAGTGTTGAAACATCTTTGTAAAGAGGCTCGCCTTCGCTTCCCGGTTCCTTGCATCTGTCAAGGACTGCGACGGTTTTTGTTGTCGCCGGAAGCGCTATCATGAAATGCTCTGCGCTGAAAGGTCTGTAAAGTCTTACTTTTACAAGACCGACCTTTTCCCCTTTTGCAATAAGGTGATTTATGGTCTCTTCGATCGTCTCGCAGCCGCTTCCCATTGCAATGATGACCCTTTCAGCTTCAGGATGACCGTAATAGTCGAAAAGACGGTATTTTCTTCCGGTGATGCTGAAAACTCTGTCAAATGCTTCCTGCACGATCATCGGAGTTCTGTCATAATACTGATTTGAAGCTTCTTTAGCCTGGAAGAATATATCGGGGTTCTGAGCCGTTCCCTTGAGAACAGGTTTCTCAGGACGCATCGCATTCTCTTTGAATGCGGCGATCTCTTCGTAGGGAGCGATTTTCTTAATATCTTCATAATCGATCATCTCGACCTTTGAGATCTCATGGCTTGTCCTGAAACCGTCAAAGAAATGAATGAACGGAAGGCTTGAACGGATCGCAGCGATATGTGTTGCAAGTCCGAGGTCAAGAGATTCCTGAACCGAGTTGCTTGAAATAAGACCGACACCTGTCTGGCGGCATGCCATTACATCGCTGTGGTCTCCGAATATTGAAAGAGCGTGTGCCGCAACGGCCCTTGCACTGACATGGAGAACGCCGGGAAGAAGCTCTCCCGCCATCTTGTAAAGGTTCGGGATCATGAGAAGAAGTCCCTGTGAAGCGGTGTAAGTCGTGGTGAGAGCGCCTGCGCTCAGTGAACCGTGAACCGCTCCGCTTGCTCCGCCTTCGGACTGAAGTTCTGTGACGATGACTTTCTCACCGAAAATGTTCTTCTTGCCGTAAGCGCTCCATTCATCGGCATTTTCGCCCATGTTCGAGCTGGGAGTGATGGGATAAATGGCGGCAACTTCAGTAAGTGCGTAGCTGGAATGTGTCGCAGCGTAGTTTCCGTCGATGCATTTCATAACTTTTTTGACCATAGATTCCTCCGTATCAGAAAAGATCAGTTAATATATGTCTTCCCGCTGAAAGCTTCAAGAACGGTCCTTCTGTCAAGAACATCGGGGGCGCATCCTGCCGGCAGTCCTCTGGCAATACGGGACAGTAAAACATCGGTTCCATCAAGTACATCTTTTATATAAAGTGCGGTAGCATCCCCTTCTATTGAAAAAGGGAGGGCCAGCAATATTTCAATTCCAGGGTCTTTTAATGCTCTGTTTCTGAGCTGTTCGATAAGAAGATCTTCCGGCAGGCAGTTCTCAAGAGGCGCGATCAATCCGCCCAGAATGTGGTAGGAGCCTGAGAAACAGCCGGTTCTTTCGATCGCAAGCATATCGCTGTATGTTGCCACCACGCATATTTCGGAATTTTTTTCGGAACAGTTTATGCAGGTCGAAGAATGGTTCCTGAAAAAGCCGCAGTTTTCACAGATCTCCAGTTTTTCAGTTATGGAGACGATGTTTTTAAGGACATTTTTGAGCGCTGGTTCGTTCAGGACGGAATAAGCGAGCTTATGCGCGTTCTTTAACGAAATTCCGGGAAGTTTCCTGAACTCCTCTATCAGCTGTCTTACTTCGGTCTGCAGCATGGTACCTCAGAAAAGACCGGGCATTCCGCCGATCTTGCCGACAACTTTTGCAAGTCTGGCCTCTTTTTCCTTTTTCACGGTGTCAATGCTCTGATTGACTGCAACCATTATGAGATCTGTAAGCATTTCAAGGTCTTCCGTTTTTGCGAGCTCTTTTGATATTGTGACATTCACAAGTTTCATATCGCCGTTCATGGTCACATTCACTGCTCCGCCGCCGGCTTCTGTCCTGAAAGTCTCATTTTTGAATTCGGCATCCACAGAGGCCATCTTCTTCTGCATTTTCTGAGCCTGCTGCATAAGATTCTGAATGTTCATTCATTCCTCCGGAAAATTTTTCACACAACCCAACAACCGACTATACCATAATAAAGTGATTGCCAAATGCAAGATAAATTGGTCTGATTTATTTCGGATCGTATTTTAGTATGAGCTCATTAAAATCCATACACTCGCCGTGACCCGGCAGCAGCATCATAAGATTGTCAAATTTCTTAATCTTTTCAAGGCTTTCCAGCTGCTTTTTGCTATCATAGACGAAAGTGTTCACGATAATGCGGCGGTTCATGACTATTATAAAATCGCCCGATATGAAAAGTCCTGAACCGGGTTCGAAGAAGCTCGTCTCCTCAGGTCTGTGTCCCGGAGTGAATACGGTTTTAAAGCCCGGAAGCACGGTTTCATCAGGATCAAAGAACCTCACTTTGTCCATCGGAAAACGGCTTTTGAACGAGGTGCCGTAATAGATGTTCGTCATAACTTCTTTAAATGACGGAACATATCCGCTCTCTTTCATCGCAGGTATCATTATGTCGGTAAAATCGGACATTGCCGGAAATTCCATTTTCTGCGCCCCGCTTACTATCGGTTCGGCCGCCTTGTGGAACATTATGACAGCATCCGGGAACGCTTTTTTAAGTTCTATCCAGCCTGAGCAGTGGTCCACATGAAAGTGGGTGCAGATAACTTTCTCTATTGCAGGGAGCTTTTCATTTTCCATGGCCCTGATGAGGTCGGGAATGTCCGCCGGCAGTCCGCAATCGACAAGATATGTCCTGTTCTCAATACGGTCTACGATAATGAAAATATTACTGCTGTGACCTTTGAACCTTATAACCTCAATATTTCCGCCATGGCACAGGAACCTTTCTTTCATTCTTTCTCCTCACCTCAATCATTAATTCCGGCAAAGATGAGACTGTTTCCGGCGTTTGACGGTTTCACAAAATTTCCATTTGAGCTGATATAAACTCCGCCGCCGCCTCTGAGCGAAACAGATGTTCCTTCAAAATAGGGCATTGTGAAACTAAAACCGCTTTCATTGTTGAAACCGTAAGATCCTGATTTGTCTTGAAGTATCAGTGCAATTCTGAAATCAAGCAGGAAGTCGGTGAAAGTGTAGTCAGAGTCTACTCTTGAAGTTATTGCGGCTTCCACGCAGGTGTAGTCGTTCGAAGTACAATCAATTATTTCGTTGTATATGGTCGTGTCATTGCCCGCCCTAATTCTGAGATACTGGAAGAAAACATACGCCATTGCATAATCTGAATAGACCTTCATCTCATCGCTGTAATCCCAGTAAATGAACGAATTGCCTTCTCCGATCGACTGGTTGTATCCGGAATCATTGATAATATAGACCATTTCTTCCTGAAGACCTTCATACATGTGCTGTGCCGCTGTTGCAAGACCTTCATCAATGTAGCGGTATGGAAGCTCTCCGCTGTTCCAGTCGTCTTCGATGAGGATATTTTTATTGGAATGCACAAGATGCTGGAATTCATGTGCCATTGTACTGAATATCTCTGCATTTCCCATGGATGATTCGATATATATGAGATCGCGGTGGTTGGAATTAGGGTATTCCTCCTTTGTGTAGTAATCGGCAGGATTGAAATATCCCGCGGCAAATCCGCCGAGATTCGCAAGGATTATGGATACTTTCCCGTTTTCGTCGATATCAGCTTCAGAATAGAAATTCTCAGTTACAAGACCATAGACCTCATTGTCAAACTCATTTGCGATGCTCTGCATATCCTGTGCAGACACGTTCACATCATCCGCTTTCCATATCTCGATGTGAGTTCCTACATACTGAAGGGTCGATGGCATCCCGACTTCTTTACCGGTACTGAAATCATAGACATATATCGTATCTTTGTCACCTTTGACGAACTTCGGAACGTGCGGCAGTGACTTTTTTACGGAACTGTCAATTATCAGGGGCGCTTTGAGCCCTTTCGGAAGAGGAGGTCTCAGGTCATTTCTGAGAAGATGTCCCGAATTGCTGAGGGGAGTGTTTTTAACAGTTAAGAACGGGTTGGTAAAAGTGCCTGAACTTGCTGATGTTTCTCCATCAGGCGATCCGTTGAGAATAAGTACTGTCGAACCTGTGAAATCGGGACCTGTGAGGTCGATCCTCGGGTCTGAGGCTGAGTCGTTATCTACGGGTTCATTATCCGCCTGATCTTCATCGGCAGTGTTGTCGTTCTCTTCATCCGTTATGGCGTCGAAGTCCGGCTCCTGATCTGCAACATCATCTGTTGTAAGGTCGGGATTTTCAAGATCATTATTTTCATCAGATCCCGTTGTATCGCTATCGGTCTGAGTATTGTCATCATTTACCGTGTCACTGTCTGTTGCGTCAATGACATGCTTTTTTGTAACGACATTTCCGCAGGCAGAAAAGAGGAACACTAACACGAGGAACATTAATTTTCTCAAAGGAGCCTCCAAAAAATAAAGATCAGAGCCGATTCTACAGCACTTTAGTTGATAGTCAATGCGAAAATTATTGAAACCTCTTGATGAATCGGCTGAATCTGATATGATGCCGGCAGATCTTTTTATTACAGGAGCGGATCGGACATGGTGAAAAAAACAATGACTTCAACGAAGGTCGTCTGCGCAAAATGCGGAAAGGAGCATTATGTATCTTTTGTCGCTGACGGCCACAGGAAATATTACTGCGACGACTGCCTTAAAGTGATGCATCTGAACAGGAAAAAAGGAACGGTCAAAAAGGTCTTCAACGCCAAACTTGACAAGGAAGTTTATGAATTTGTCTGCGATATCTGCGAGAATTTCAGAAGAGCTTCCTACATGCCGGCACAGGTAAAAGGGCTCATCTGGTGCAGGGAATGTGAAAGTAAAAAGAAAGCAGAAGACCTTAAAAAAAGACGCAAAAAGATAATAATCGCTTCAAAAACAGAAGGTTCTGAAAAGTGATATCAGAGATTCTCGAGTCATTTCTTGACATTAAAAATAACTTGGATTAAATACCCAGTCTGGATTGTTTAATGATTTCGTTTGGGCTTTTTGTATAAACTTATAACATGGAGATTTAATTATGAAAAAGTTGATCGCTGTAGTGATTGCAGCTCTTATCGCGGCAGTTTCATGCAACTGTGCAAGTTCAGGTTCGAAAGTTGACCTTTTTCCGCAGGATGACGGAAAAGTTATAGCAGAGTTCGACGGAATTAAAATTACAGATAAGTACCTGAAAACATACATAGATGAGCTTAATCCCTATCTGAAGAGCCGTTACAACACTCCTGAAAAGAAAGAAGAACTTGTAACAAAGATAATAGAAGGCGAACTTATCGCAAGAAAGGCTCTTAAAGAAGGCGCTCTCAAAGACCCGTCAGTCCTTTCAAAGGTAAAATCGACAGTTGCAAGATTCTACAGCGGCACAAAGATGAAAACAGACATTGAGAACAGCCTTACAGTTTCTGAAGATGAGATGAAGAAACATTACGAAGAGAACAAGGCAAGCTTCAATCAGCCGGAAAAAGCTAAAGCAAGCCACATACTTATAAAAGTTGATGAAAAGAGAGCAAAGGCTGAAGCAAAGAAAATAGCTGACAAAGTTCTTAAAGAGGCAAAGGCCGGCAACAAAGATCCGAAGAATTTCTCTGAACTTGTAAAGAAATACAGCGATGACGAAGGTTCAAAGAGAAGAGGCGGCGACCTCGGTTTCTTTGAAAAGACAGAAGAAGGCGGAAAAATGGTAAAAGCGTTCAGCGATGCCGCATTCGCACTTAAAGAGATCGGTGACCTGAGCGAAGTTGTGGAGACAGAGTTCGGATATCATATAATCAAGCTCACTGCAAAGAGAGAAAAGATCGAAAAGTCGTTTGACGATGTTAAGAAGAGCATCGAGCAGACACTCAAGACAGATAAGAGAAAGAACGGTTTTGAGACAGCTGTTGAAAATATAAAGAAGGAAATGAACTTCAAGCTCAACAAGGATGCCATCTCCTCTATCGATCTCGGTGTTCCTGCTGAAGTTCAGGATTCATCCGACAAAATGGACAAGAGACAGGCTCCGAGACCCCAGATGGACCCCAAGAAGATCGAACAGCTCCAGCAGATGCTGAAAGAGAGACCACAGCCTGCTGAAAAGAAAGACGGGGAAGCTCCTAGACCGACTACTGCTCCTGCTTCAAAGAAACAGTAGTTCCTGATGAAAAGATATTTTCTCCTCATATTTCTGCTTCTGATCATTTCCAGTGTTTCTGCTGAAGAAAAACTGCTCAACAGCATTGCTCTGAAGGTCAACGGAAAGATCATAACTCTTTTTGACCTTAAAAAGACGCTCAATCCTGAAAATCCCGAAGCGGTCCCGGCCGATGCGTTGATAAAAAGGAAGACCGAGCTTGTTGAAAAAGCGGTCAATGATGAGCTTGTCAGGCAGGAACTTCAGATGCTTAAAATGGAGATAGGCAAAGAGGAGATCGACAGAGCGGCCGAAAATGTGGCGATTCAGAACCAGATGTCCCTCGAACAGCTCAAGTCCGAGATAGAAAGGCAGGGAATAAAGTGGGATGTCTATAAAAATACCGTTCTGCGCGGTCAGCTTGAGCTTCTCAATCTGAAAAGGCATGTCACGGTGACAACTGTCGATGTTGATGAAACGATACTGAAGTCCATATATGACAACCAGTTCAAAAAAGAGAATAATTACACCGCTTCCCACATAATTCTTAAATCCCCGCCGGAAAATGAGAACGACGGTGAGATCTATGCAAAGATAGATTCGATCTACAAGCAGATACTTTCAGGCAAGGTCACTTTCGAGGAAGCGGCAAAATCCTATTCGGAAGACGGTTCCGCTTCAAACGGCGGACTGCTCGGCACTTTTCCTCTCAATCAGATGGTGCCGGAGTTCTCTTCAAAGCTCAAGGAAATGAAGGAAGGCGAGACATGCAAGCCTTTTAAAAGCCGTTACGGCTGGCATATCGTGAAACTGCTGAAAGTTGAACTGAAAGATCCTCCGCCTTACAATGAAATAAGGGGAAGACTTCTTAATGTCTATTATCAGCAGAACATGGAGAAAGCTTTCCAGAGCTGGCTGACAAAAAAGAGGGATGAAAGCAAGATTGAGATCCTTTTCTGAGTTCCTGAAAGATCGCAGGGACATATCTATATCCCTGATATTATTCACAGTATCAATAGCCGTAAAAATTATTTTCAAAGATCAGGTTCCTCCGGCTTACGATGAGGCGGCTTACTCGATATGTGCAAGGAACATTGCTGATAATGGCGGCTGGCTGAACCTTTACAATTCAACGGACCTGTTCTTTTTTCCTCCTCTTTTCAACTGGCTGGGAGCACTGCTGATAAAAGCCGGAATGGAACAGCTTTCGGCTGTGAGAGCGGTTTCGATGGTTTTCTCTTCCGGAATTCCGGTGATGATATACCTGCTGATGTCAAAAGCGGGAGCAGGTTTTAAAAGCTCCATTGCCGCGTCATTTGTCTGGATCGTTCTTCCGGGCTCGTTCGTTTACGGTGTCACCGGTCAGGCTGAATCTCCGTTCATATTCTTTTCACTTCTTTCTATCTGGCTTCTTGCGGTAAGTGACCGGAAATATTTAAATATTGTGCTTTCGGCATTTTCTCTTGCGATCGCTGTATGGTTCAAGGAGACTGCTGTGGCGTTTGCTCCGGTTCTTCTTTTTCAAATGGTCCTTAAAAAGGATGTCAAGGGTTGCGCTGTCTGGTTTTCAGCTTTTGTTCTTTTCATTTCGCCCCTTCTTTTCCAGACTTTCGTTCCTCATCATTACGACCTTTTTTATGAGATCTCTAACGATCTTCTGAACTGGAATTCAGCTTCCGCGGCACTTCCTTTTTCAAATATCGCTTCAATCGCAGGTGCCGGGATGTCAAAAACGGCGGCTTTTGCAGTTTTTCTTGTGGTAGTCATTTCCTCGGTTGCGGTCTTTAGAAATAACAGAGATCTTCCTGAGGTCAGATCCATACTTCTATCCAATTTCGTGCTGATAGTCTTTTTCATGCTTTTCCCGAAGAAATTCGAATATTACATGCTTCCTTCCGTTGTTTTTTCACTGATAACGCTATTTCTTTCGATCTCAAAAAGAACTGCGGCTGTCACTTTTGCCGTGGTTGTTCTTTCTGCAGTTTCTGTGAGCGGTTACGGTGTGAGGTCTGCGGGCTGGAGCGGATACAGCGACATTCAGGCTCTTCTGAAGCGGGCGGAGATCTCAACGCCGGGTGCTGTGATCGGAACTCCGACTCCGCATATCCAGAAATACATAATCTCATCAAAAAACATGAACATTTCTGTCTATCCTCTTGATTTCTTTGCAGGATCCGACCCTGACAACTGTAAGGAAAGAGCTGACAGATGCATCCTGAAAAATGATTATTTTCTCTCTGACGATGAATTCTTCACGGTCCTTTTCTGCGAAAACTGGCCGGTTGAAACTGAAAACTGCGACCTCGAAGCTATGAAAACAGTGATCCAGAAGATGGAAAAAATAGAAAAACGGTCAGGATTCACCCTCTACAAAGTTCTCGAAAGATCTAGATAGATTAATAGATCTCATCCTTTACTATTATATATTTTAAAATATAATCACATAGAGTTTTTAAAGTGGCAGTTTGATAATGAATCTTATTTTTAAAGCGGCTCAGGAAATCAGTGATTTTTTTGATTCTCAAGGATGGAATTTCTGCATAATAGGCGGTCTTGCGAATCAATGCAGGGGTGAACCGCGCACAACACACGATGTTGATCTCACACTTCTCACAGGGGTGGGCAGCGAACAGTATTTTGCAGAAAAGATCCTTGCTTCTTTTAATGCAAGAATTGACGGCGCATTGGAGTTTTCATTAAAAAACCGTGTTCTCCTGATTCAATCTTCTAATGGAATTCCGCTTGATATTTCGTTTGGAGCTTTACCGTTTGAAGAAGAAATGATATCAAGGGCATCCCATTTTGAATTTATGAAAGGGGTCAAATTAAAAATTTGTTCTGCGGAAGATCTTTTTATAATGAAGGCTTTTGCTTCAAGACCCAAAGATTGGATCGATGCTGAAGGTATTGAAAAAAGACAGAAAAGTTCACTTGATAGAATTTATATTATGAAACATCTTGAAATATTGGCAGAATTAAAGGAAGAACCTGAAATAATTTCTAAAACTAAGAAAATACTGGGTATGAAATGAGTTTGACAAGAGAACAGATGAAAGCTGTTGTAGATCAGTGGAAGAATGCCGCTTCTGAACTTTGCAAAATCAAGGATCAAGAATTATCGCAATTAAAGTATGACTGGAAAGTAGTTGATGCCCTTCTCGAAATAGGTGCAAAAACGGGAAAAAGTTCAAAAACAAGCGGAATGGTTGAAATGCAAAGGCTTTTTTCTATTTTAAGACAGACACAGACTACTTTGCATCCGGAAAATATTCATTAAAGATCTGGAATGAAGAGCCTTTCCTTTTATGAAGACCATGGTTCTGAAAGACCAATGCCAATGATTTTCAGAAATCCGTTTGCTCCTAAAGATGGAGTGTTGTGGTCGAATACCTATGAAATGTGGAAACAAAGAGGAATCATAAAGCCAGAGGTTGATCCATGGGAGTAATAGCTGATAAAATTAAAGATAACAAGCTGTTTTTCAAATTTATTTTAATTGCAGAAATTAGTTATTTATCAATTTTTACACTGATGATTTTACCATATGAATATAAGAATTCATCAGAACTAAGGGATTTATTTATTTTGTTTTTTATATTCATGTGTTTGAACCATGTAATTTTTATTTTGACTGGATTTTTTTATTCAAGATTCAAGGATATAAAGAAAGAAATTGCTTTGTTTTTTTTGTTTCGAATATGCTTAATATTTTTTACGATTTTCTTTTTTACAACCGGACCAAAATGATGGAGTAATTAAAATGAAAAAGAATCTTTTCTGGATATACATAGCACTTCTTGAAATAAACATGATTCTCTCCATGCTGTTTCAGCACCTTCCACGGATGATGGGCTATATAACAAACAAGGAAGGAATGGAAGTGATGGCAAGGTATGATGGATATTTTAAGGTGAGTATGATTATAATGTTCCTGATGTTTGAAGTCTTTTTCATTGCGAGTTTTTTTATTGATGAGATTGCCGCAAAAAGAAAGAAAGCGGCAATAATATTCGTGATCAACCTGCTGATTGTTTCACATCTTTTTATGTATCCTTTCGTGTTAATATTTGATTTTTAAGTTTATTGATGGTGACGATGGCAGAGGTCGACCAATGATTATCAGAAATCCGTTTGCCCCTAAAGATGGAGTATTGTGGTCGAATACCTATGAAATGTGGAAACAAAGAGGAATCATACCGCCAGAGGTTGATTCATGGGAATAAGGATAAAAGATGAGTAAGACAACTGCCAGAATTATAGGTTTCCTTATTGCTTTTATTATCTATTTAATTATTAGTATACGAATTTCAAGAAGAAGAAAAAAACAAAAATTATTGAAAGAAGGCTATCTGGCAGAATTTGATTGTGAACTAATTTCCGCCTTAGATAAAGTTGCTTCCAGGGTTGTGTTGGCATATCAGTCTGGAATGAAATCAAATGTTCTATTATTTGATAACCACATTGCATTTGCAACCGGTGTAACGGGAGACTGGCAGCCGGAAATAATGATAAGCGAAATAAACTCTGTGAAAATGGAGAAACTTCTCTGGAAGGAACTGCTGTTTATTGATCATAATGCAAAATTTGTAGAAGAAGGAAAAACCAAAAAGTATGAGAATCAGTTTTATTTGAGCGGTGACAAGGATGAGCTCCTTTATATCAAAGATTTTATAGAAGAGAGGATGAGTAAGTCTAACCTCTTACAAATTCCCTGATCCTTTTAGCGGCTTCTGAGATCTCATCAGAGTTTCTGGCGATGCTTATCCTTATGAATTTATTGCCGTTTCTGCTGAAATGGATGCCGGGGACCGTGCCTACCTTCTTCTTTTCGTAGAGTTCAATTGCAAAGTCGAATCCGTTATCAAATTGAGGCGGGATCTCTGTCCAGATGAAGTAGCCTCCGTCAATAGAAGGGTTTTTAAATCCTGAACTGTTAAGAGCAGAAAGCATGATGTCAAAAGACCCTTTAACGAGTCCTCTGAGTTCTTCAAGATATTTGCGGCCCATGTCGTTCTTTCTGAGGTACCCGCAGATGGCGTTTTGAAGAATTGAAGGGGCGCAAAGTCCGGTGTAGTCGTGGATCTTTACAAGTTCCTGCATATTTTCCTTGGAACTGATGAGATATCCCACTCTCCAGCCCGTTATTGAAAGCATCTTTGAGAACGCCGACACGAAAAAAGTCCTTTCATCGATCAGTTCATAAGGAAGATACGGCGCTTCATTGAAATAAATATCACTGTAGACATAGTCAAAAATTAGAAAGATCCCGTATTTTGAGCAAATTCCGTGCAGTTTAATAATATCCTTTTTTGACCATATCTTTCCAAGCGGATTGCCCGGAGAACATAGAATTATAAGGTTCACATGCTCTTTTTTCACCGTGTTTTCAAGGTCTTCAAGATCAAAAGAACCGCCGGCCGGAGCTTCGAACGGAATGAATCTGTCACCATAGATGCGCGGCAGGTTGGAATAGCTTTCATAAACTGGATCGAATGCAAGAGTTGTGAACCCCGCACCGGTCATTTTCCTTAAATAAAGGTATATTAGCGAAATGGCCTCTGTCGCACCGTTCGTAATGAGAACATTGTCCCGGTCGATGTGTTTTGCGGTCTCTGAACTGATAAGGTCCCGCAGTTCGATAACCCCGTTGCCGTGGGCATACTGATGCACAGGCAGTTCCGAACATTTTTTAAGTTCTTCGATAAGTTTTTCCGGCGGATTGAAACCGGGAATGCCCTGAGCGCAGTTGATGCCGCCGCCCGTCTTCACCAGACCGCTCATATAACTGATAAGAGAACCTGCAGGTCTATCCATTGAGATCTCCGTAGTAAAAAAACCAACGGATGTTATCTTAAAAAAATGAAAATTCAAAATGTATGGATAAAAAAAATGGCGCGGTCGACCGGACTCGAACCGGCGGCCTCCGACGTGACAGGCCGGCGTTATAACCGACTTAACTACGACCGCACCAAAACTTCAATGGTGGGCGCTGCAGGGCTCGAACCTGCGACCACCGGCTTGTAAGGCCGATGCTCTCCCAGCTGAGCTAAGCGCCCCGATTGACAGGAACGGTTTATACTTATCTTATAATGTTTGTCAAAGAAAAATATCTTTTGTAAAAAGTGTGAGTTGTAATTGTTTGATATTATTTGAAAAAATCAGAAAGATCTTCGGGCGGAAGCTCTCCTTTTTTCTTCACGAGCGAGGCTCTTGCGCTGTCGAGAGCGTTCTTTATCTCATCGGGGATCTTTTTTCCCTTGAAAAATTTCTTGACCTCATTTTCCGCATTTTCATATTTTTTTGCCAGAAGCTCCCATTCAAAATTAGTCTTGCAGAGCATCAGTTTGACATCAATATCATTTAGAGATTTCAATAGTATCCTGTTATCAAGCATCGCCAAACTCCCTGTCATTTGGATTTTTTCCATTCTTCGAACGATTTGATGTCAAAAGCTGAAATGTAGTAGTTGGTAAGATGCTCCTTGAACTTCTCGGAATCAGAAAGGACCTTGAATCCGTACTTCTTATCGATGTATTTTACAGCTTCCATGTAGATCTTATCAAAATTTGAGCGGCCCACCCTCATTTTCGCTTTGTCGATCTCGAGGTTTACGAAAGTCCTGTAGGATTTGTAAAGTTCGTCATCCTCCATGCCTATCCTCGATCTGCCGGGCCTGTCATCCTCTTCTTTTTCCTCTTTGACCGGCTCAGCTTTTACCGGAGTCTTTTTTTCAGCTTTTTCAGGCTCTTTCCTTGCAGGCGCTTTTTTCTGCTGATTGCTGTTGCGCGATTCGTTCCTCTCAGGCTGTTTCTCAGTTCTGGGCATTTCTGAAACGGACATGGTCTCTTCGTCAAAAGGGATGTAAAGTATGAAAGTCCGCTGATTGTCCGATACCTGCTCGACCTTCATCAGACCGTAGGCCTCAAGATTTGCAATAAGCTCTTCAAACTCTTCCGGGGAAAGGGCGTCAAGCCCGATCTTCTTTTTCAGATTGTTGCCTATGTAACCGAAGTTCTTCTTCTGCTCTGTCGTGAAGATGAAAAGCTTCATGAAACATGCGAATTCGCCCACAGGGAGCATCTGCATGAGGTCGGCAAGCTCTCTGGGAATAGAGATCAGTTCAGGTTTTGTCCTGTAAATGTATTTAACAAGGTCTTTTTCAACTATCGGGAATATTTCCTTTCTTTTTTCAGGAACCTCAGGCTCCTTTTCTTCAGCCTGAACCGGTTCCGCAGGTTTTTCAGCAATCACGGCAGCTTTTCCGGCGGCCTCTTTTTCAGCTTCTTTCTCCGCTTCAATGAACTTGATGATGTAATCCTTCATCTCGACTTTTGCCTTTTCCAGAACGGCTTCGGCGATACCTCTGATAAGTCCCATTAAGGTCCTCCCTTATTTTATTTCAATAGTCTGTGAAAATGTTTTGCATGAAACGATCTCATCTTTCTGATATTTGCATGCAACGAACCAGTATTTCAGAAAACTCTCATTATTTCTGGATGAATATCTGTAGACACCTTTTTCATCTTTTACAAAAGAGCTCCACTCGATCTTTGCGATCTGCTTTTTTGAGCTGTCGAGAAGATTGAAATTGAAAGGGGCTTTCAGATTTATTTTGTACTCAGGGTGGAAGGATATCGAATATTCGACAGCCCCATCCTTTTTGCTCCAGCCTACGGAAGCTTCTTTCTGCTCTTTTTGCGCATTAACAGTAAAGAACATGAATGTGATTATGACGGTCAGTAGCAGTTTTTTCATTTTCCTCCGCTGAACTCTATTTCAATTTTAATTACCCCGTGTCTGTATGTGTGGCAGATGCCGGATATGTTAAGATCGTCAAATGCGAGCGGCACGGTCTTGAAAAATGTCCCCACGCTTCTTTCTATCTGGATGTATTTACGGTCTGAATTCCTGCATATTTTCTTTTCTGCAGAAAAAACGATGTTCCTGTCTGAAACATCTATTTTAATGGAATCCTTGTTTACAGCAGGGGTTTCAAGAAATATCAGCTGCCTTTGACCGTCAGTGTACACATCCATTCTCGGATTGATGAAACGCATGTCCTTTTTGTGGCTGAAAGACCTTCCGCCGCTGCCCAGATATGTCAGCAAAGCCTTTTCAAGCCTGGCTCTGAGCTGAATGATCCGTGTGATCTCCATTTTCTCTCCGGAAAAAATTCAACTGATTTTAAAGCCCATGTATGAAAAAGTCAATTAAGGGAAAAGGAAAATTATTCTGAAACCATGTTGGAACGGTACAGATTGGTGACCTCCTTCAGCTCTGAATAGACTCTCTGAAGTTCAAGGAACTGTGAGCTCGCCCGGGCGTAATCACCTTTTGAAAGGCTTTCTTTCAATCTCGAAACAAGCGATTTCTGTGAAAGGCTGTCCTTGGCTATCAGGTTCCTGAGACTTGCAATGCTTTCCCAAGTCTTGTAATCAAGGTCGTTCTCAAGCTCATCATACCTTTCTATTGATCTCAGATCCTTGATTATAGCAGGGATTTCCTTCTGAACGATCTCGACTTCCCATTTTCTGAGAGCGCTCAGATAGAAAGATCTGACTATTGAAGGGGATAAAGGAGTGTTCCTGTACAGTTCAGGGGTGCTCTCGATAGGTGATATGGCTTCATATACCGTTGCAGGGGCTTTTCCGAACAGGGATTCCCTTTCGGCAGGAGTATAATCTTCAAAAAGGTCCTTTTCCGATACATATTCCCTGTCTTTCATTAGATATCCCGAAGGTTCGCCCTGCTTTTTATGTATCTCGGCATCAAGATCGGAAGGACTGCGGCCTGTCGAGTACCTTATGCCGTCAAGCATGGCGATCAGAAATGCGCTCATTGCAAGGTATGAATTCGTGTGCGGGTTAGGCGCCCTTATCTCAAATCTTGTGGTCGCAGGATTGTCTCCTCTGACAAGGCATGCAAGCACCGATCTGTTCCTTGACGGGCTCTGCGGAGACATTCCCAGGGACGCCGCGATAGATACCGGGGCTTCAAAACCGGGTTTGAGCCTTTTTAAAGCTGAGTTCGAGTGGGTCACGAACGGGTTCACCACTTCCCAGTTGCGGAGCAGGCCCATCAATGCACCGTATCCCGTACTTGAAAGAAATATGTCGTTTGACTGAGGTGCGAAAAGATTGATCTTCATTCCGTTCTTGAGTATGGCAACCATTCCTACATGCATGTGTTCTCCGCTTCCGGCGGCCCCTTCAACAGGTTTTGCCACGACAGTGGCTTCAAGACCCGACCTTCTGAAGATCTCCTTTATAACTATTCTTGCAAAAAGCTCATTGTCGCATGCGGTCAGGGGATCACTGTATTTCCAGTTTATCTCAAGCTGTTCCATGACATCGAACAGCCTTCCGTCCGCCGAGATCTTTCCTTTTATTCCGCCGACCTCCTTGTGTCCCATTTCAGGTTCGAATCCGTAGAGACCGAGGACTTCAAGAGCCTCTTCAAGGCATGTGCGGACCTGGCCTTTGGTCCTTTTCCAGTATGACTCCTTGAGCATCTGGCTTACTTCAAGGTCTCTGGCGGGAACTTTGTCCACGGCGCTCCTCACCCAGAATTCGAGCTCTGTCCCGAGCGTGAACTCTATGTCTTTGATCTCCGAATATCTTGCGGGTTCAGGCAGAAGGTCTTTGTTCGCGGTTATTATGGCAATAAGCTCTTTCCTGACATGGCTCATGGTGTTTTTCAGTACCGACCTGCTGCAGCACAGTTTGTTGTGGTGCTTGAAAAAAATGGGGATCCTGACTGTCGCGACAGGTTTTCCTTCAGCTGTAAGATTGTCGAAATTATGGTCCACGAACCACTTGGAACCCGTGTCAATTACAAAATCTATCTTTGCGTCGTTCAGAGTGGCTATTCCGGGAAGGTTGACCGAAGATCCGTCTGTCTGGACTCCGCCTGAAAAGATGTCCGCCATGTTTTTTATGAAATAATCGACGGGTATCCTTTCATCGGTGTCGTTCCCGAGAAAATCTATTCCCACAAGACTTATGAACCGGATCTCCCTGAAGTTGTTGAGATATGTTTTCAGGGTTTCCGGATTTTTAAACTGGTCCGGAACCGTCCACTGCAGGTCCTTTTTCATTTTTCCTCCTTCTTCGTTCCCAGATTTCCCTCTGCCCAGTGCTTTCTGCACAGGGCGATATAGCTTTCATTGCCTCCGATGAGTATCTGTTCCCCCTCCTTGACAACTTTTCCGTTAACCACTCTTGCGTTCATGATGGCCTTTTTTGAGCACCAGCAGACAGTCTTTATCTCTTCTATCGTATCAGCCATGGCAAGGAGCCGCAGACTGCCCTCAAAAAGCTCTCCCCTGAAATCGGCTCGGAGACCGTAAGCAATGACAGGTATTGAAAGCAGGTCAACGACTTTGCAGAACTGATCGACCTGATCACCTGAAAGGAACTGGGCCTCATCGATGATAATACAGTCTATTTTTGAATCTCTGTTCAGGCTGTCAACAGTTTTGAAAACATCCGAATCAGGAAATATCAGCACTGCTTTCACACCGATCCCTATCCTGCTTTTCACTACATCGACACCTTCCCTTGTATCAATGGAAGGTTTCATTATTACGGCATTCTGGCCTCTTTCTCTGTAATTGTATTCGACCATAAGTGCATTGGAAGTCTTGCTCGCCCCCATCGCACCATATCTGAAATAAAGCTTTGCCATGGACATGTCCGTCAGATTGTTAACCGGCAGACAGATTCTAAAAGTTTATCTTTTCCAGTCAAATTTTTAGGCATATGGCTAAAAAGGTGACATATTGTTACATTAATGATGAAAAATATCAAAAACGCCCCTTTTTTACTGCACAATCTTCTTGCAGGAAGTTTTTTTAACAAGTATAATCATCGCGGTTTTTTTGTGTGGTGATCTATGAAAGTACTCAATGTTGTTGATATAAACATAATAAAGATCGTCCTTACAAAATACTATCTTTCCAGAAATATCGATTATGATTTTATCTATCCCGAGATCTCATCGGTCAGACAGAAGATCGTATCGTTCAAGCCCGATATGATCGTCATTCAGAGCTCTCTTGCAGACATGGATGCGGCTGATTTTCTTAAAGAGCTTGGCATGAAAATGGAATCTGAGCTTGTAATTTTCATGATCAAGGACGGCCCCGGATTGAAGAACGAGGTGCTCGCTTCACTGAAAAATTACAGGAACATACATGTTGCCGACAAGGACGATTTCAATTCTGTGCTTGATTCCATGGTTCCACAGCAAGAAACTTCTGCGGAGTCTGCAATGATCTCTCAGCAATCCGATATCATTCCTGAAAAGAAGACCATACTCTATGTAGATGACAGCCCGGTGATGCACCATTTCATAAAGACAACTCTGGGCGACAGCGATTACAACCTTATAACAGCAGTCGACGGCGAGGACGGTTATGAAAAATACTGCAGGTATCTTCCGAACATAATCATCACCGATATCGAGATGCCTAAAATGGGCGGACTTGAGCTGTGCCGCAAGATCAAGGAGAACAATGAAGGCCGCTTCATCCCCGTCGTAATACTTTCAAGCAAAAGCCAGCCGATAGATATAGACACCGCTTTCAATTACGGTGCGGATGACTATCTTGTCAAGCCTGTTTCTCCGGACAATCTTATAGAAAAGATAAAAGATTATTTCGGCGTCCTTGATAGAAAAAAGAGGAACAAGATCCTCGTTGTGGATGACAGCAAGGTCTCGGCTGAGATGATATCGCACGCCCTGATCAAGAACAGCCACAATGTCATCATGGCCTCCAATGCCGAACAGGCCCTTGAGCTCGCTGTGCAGGAAAGACCCGAGATCGTGATAACCGATGTTGAGATGCCGGGAATGACAGGTTATGACCTCGTAAAGATAATGCGTGAGATCCCGGAACTGAGGGATGTTTCTTTCATAATGATGAGCAGCCGTGACAGGAAAAGCGACATTAAGAAAAGCGAGAAGCTCGGCGTTTCAAGATATTTCATCAAGCCTTTTGACATTGAAAAACTCATAATCGTAGTCGAACAGCTCCTTCTTGAACGGTACAATATCTACAAGAAGGAATACGAGTACATGCTTTCGACCATAAAAGCCCTTGTAACTGCGCTCGAAGCACGCGATGAATACACAAAAGGTCACACATCCAGAGTTTCAAAATATTCGCTGATGCTCGGAAGACAGATGGGGCTTTCAATTTTTGAGCTGGACAAGCTTGAGATCGCGGCAAATCTTCATGACATAGGAAAGATCGGTGTCCGCGATGACATTCTTCTCAAACCGGGAAAGCTGAGTGACGAGGAGTATGCAAAGATACAGGAGCATGCTGTGATCGGTGCCGAGATACTCAGGCCGCTCAATTCGCTCAACGATGTTGTCCCGCTGATACTTTTCCACCACGAAAGATGGGACGGGAACGGATATCCTTCAATGATAAAGGGTACTGACATACCTCTCGGAGCAAGGATAATAGCGATCGCCGACACTTTTGACGCCATAACCTCCGACAGACCGTATAGAAAAGCGCTTACAGAACCGAAAGCCATAGAGATCATAAAACAGAACATAGGCTCGCAATTCTGTCCTAAATGCGCCGGAGCGTTCATCGAACTAGCTTCCAAAGTATCGATAATATCAGACCGGTAGAACCAATTATATTGTATTTTTGACTTATCAGTAACTGCATGTTATATATAGCGTCGGTTTTTTTGCGGGACTGTTTATGAAAATCCTTGTGATATCGGATACACACGGGAATATGCCGATAAAGATCGGCGAACTCGGGGTTCAGGCAGTCCTTCATGCAGGCGATGTCGGGGACAGGAAATTCATGAGAGAGTTCTCATCGATCGAAAACTTTTATGCCGTGGCCGGTAATACGGATTCATCTCTTGAAGGGATCGTTCCGCAGACGGTATGCGATGTGATCGACGGTGTGAAATTCTTTCTTGTACACAACCTTAGTGCTCCGCACAGAATGATAATGTCAAATTTCCGGGAAATAAATGACTGCAGACCGGACATTGTTGTCTACGGACACACGCACATGCCTTCCATCGAAGTGAAGGACGGCGTTATCTTTCTAAATCCTGGATCTCTAGGTAAAGACGGGCTCACAGGCCGCAAAACATATGCAATGCTCGAAGTTCAAGGGACCAGGATAGTGTCGCTTGGCATATTTGATGCAGCGGACGGCAGCCGGATAAACTCATTTTGCGAAAAAAAGTTTTTAAATAACAGTTTGAACAGGATGGAGAATTGAATTTGACCAGAAGATCTTTCCAGTTTTTGATCGTGCTTCTCTTTTCCCTTACCGTTATTTCCTGCGACGGCGGGAAATGTGAGGAGGACGGGTGCGGAGAAGTTAATGAAGATCAGGGAATAAGTCTGAGAATAGTTGACAACAGCTGTGTTGCAAATGCGATAGGTGCTCACAACTATTCCAGTCTAGGGAGCATAACATTCACTATTTCCGATGTAGAAGGCAATCTGGTTTTCCAGAAATCCTTTAAGAAAGAAGACATTTCATCATCAATGGAGATATCCGGAATAAAGGATGTCAGCAATGCTACAGTTGTGATATCAGGCTTCGGGACCGATTCCAATGAAGTGAAGTGGCTCGGCAGAATAACCAATATGAATTTCAAGGCCGGTGACAAGACATCCATAAACGCAGTTCTTTATCCTACATCAGGACAGGCGTGTCTCCCCGATCCTCTTACAATACCGAGGTTCGGACACACTGCCACGCTTCTTCAGGATGGCAGGATACTGCTGACCGGCGGATTTACTTCATGTTCGGCCGTAAAATGTCCGGCAAGCAAATCTGTTGAGATAATAGATGTCGAATCAGGTAAAATAGAGACTCTTGCAGAAATGAACGAAGAGAGGGCAATGCACGAAGCAGTGCTTCTTTCCGACGGCAGCGTAGTAATATTCGGCGGAGTAAGGCAGATGGATCTCGGCAGTTTCACTGTTGCAGGATACCCGACACTTCCATACAGCTTCTCAATACAGGCGACCACTGTTGAAAGATATGTTCCGAGCTACCCGAAACTTAACATGAGGAACAATAACACAGGAACTGTTGTTGCCAACTCGACGACCGACATGGGACTTTCTTTCACGAACATGCCGTTCTATCCTTTCCAGACCTATTATGTCCAGAATGTCAGCGATACGCAGAAAACCGTCTATCTGATAGGCGGAATGGGCAAGGATTATACACCTGTTAATAAAGTCTATGCTTTTGACATAGTCGAATCAACAGGCACAGTGACATTGTCGGCGATCAGAGAGATGGCTCCCGTTGACAAGGACACAATGCTTGCTCCGGCCGCCGGGATCTCATCGGGGACTCTTTTCTCGGCAGGAGGCCGTGCGATTGAACCGGCTTCAGTCGCAAGTTTCTATACCGCTACTGCCGCCACAGCATGGGATGGAGTCGGCGGACCGAACCTGTTCTACACAAGAAGTCTTATGGTCGAGGACAACCTCTACACGTTCGGAGGGCTTGAAAATACCGGTGATAATGCGCTTGCCGACAATAAAAAAGCGCACAGATGGAACATTGCACAGAAATCTGTCACCGCTTCCAGCAAGAACATTATGGCTTGGGGATCAGCGGTATTCTTTTCGGATGTAGTCTATAATACCGCTAAATCACATTTCATAATCATCGGTGGAGCGGGCGGAAGTCAGACAGAAAAAGATGACATAAGTGCCGGCACAAATATTTATCAGGTTATGACAAAAAACGATTTTTTAATGGCGGACAGTCCGCTTACATACCCCATGAAATTCAACCGCATCCTTCCAAGGGGAACGATAGACAAGGATAACGGAAAGATGTTCATCACAGGCGGTATTTCAAAGCTTGGAAGTGCTGGTGCCGCAGTCGGCGCTATTGAGATAAATGTGATCAAATAATCAGGTTATTTTTTTCCTTTCAGACTTGCGATCGCAAGAAAAACACCGAGAACAACACCGAGAATGGCCGCGAACAGAACCCTGTGATTTTCAGGAAGCAGGAATGTTATTGTGTGTGCCGGTATCCAGAAAAGCGGTATTGTCTTAAGGAAAACAAAATTCCACTGAACTTTCCAGTTCAGCTCTGTAAAGTGTTTCTCAAACCTGATAGGTGAGAAAAAGCCTTTCAGCGTGCCGCCTGTTGATGCGATGTGCATGTCAGTTATGCGGTGAAGTGTCATGAAGATCGGGGCGAAGATCACATTCATGAAAGTGCTTATTGAAAAAGCAGTAATGAGTTTCAGGGACGATACTCCCTCAGAGTTGAGAGTGTCGGGAGCGACAGGAAGCCCCATATATTTAAGGAAAGCAGGCGTTCCCACTCCGAATATGACGAATGCCGCTTTTATTCCCAGTCCGAGGAATCCCCACACTATCGCTCTAGGAATTACACCGAATCCTTTCTCATAGTAATTTCCGGTCTTGATCCTCAGTCCTATGACTTCTCCAAGGGTCGCAAGGATTGCGAATTTAATAAAGCTCATGATCATTCCATTGGATGCATTGAGATCATTGTATATCCTTAAAACTTCCGGGAACACGAAAAACGGTGCCAGAAAAAGTGCGCAGACAGAAATAAACAGCAAGTCTTTTCTTTTCATTGAATACCTTTTTTATTTTAATGTTAATAACCAAATACCAGGCAATCTAATTTAAAAAGTCACGGTCGTCAATATTTAAGGATGAATGGCGGGTGAATTGCAGGCTATATGCTTGTATTTATTGAACAAAATAAAAGGTGTTCAAAAATTTCTTGACAACGGGTCTTGTGCATGTAGTATGTTCCTCGCTTTTTTGCTAACTTTATTCAGGAAAGGAAGCGCTATGGAATTGACAAGATACAAAAGAAAAGAAGATGTAGAAAGAAAGTGGTTCGAAGTGAACGCTGAAGGTATCAATCTCGGCAGACTCGCAACAAAAGTCGCTGACATACTTCGCGGAAAGAACAAGGCTGATTACACACCCAATGTAGATTGCGGTGACTATGTTGTCATTACAAATGCTGAAAAGATCAATCTTACCGGAAAGAAATGGACCGATAAGAACTATTACAATTATTCCGGTTATCAGAGCGGAATGAGAACGCTTTCAGCACAGAAAATGATGGAAAGACATCCTGAATACCTCATTATGCATGCGGTCAAGGGAATGCTTCCCAAGAACAAGATCTCCAATCAGGTCATCACCAAGTTGAAGATCTATGCAGGTGCCGAGCATCCTCACAAGGCTCAGGAACCTAAGAAACTGGAAATTTAATTTATTGTCATATTGATTGGAGATAATTGATGGAACAGTGGTACGCTACTGGTAAAAGAAAGACAGCGGTAGCCAGGGTCTTTCTGAGACCGGGTAAAGGCGAAATGACCGTGAACGGCAGAACGCCTAAAGATTACTTCTATACAGACAGCAACACAATGAAAGTGGATGCTCCCCTCAATCTTACAAAGACAAAAGGGAAGTTCTCAATACTTGTAACTGTTGCAGGCGGCGGAATAGCTGCTCAGGCTGAAGCTGTAAGACACGGTATTTCAAGAGCGCTCGTGACATACAATCCTGAGATGAGATCTGTTCTTAAAAAAGAAGGGTTCCTCAGGAGAGACGCAAGAATGAAAGAAAGAAAGAAATACGGACAGAGAGCTGCAAGAGCAAGATTCCAGTTCTCCAAGAGATAAGTTCAGAATTGCCGTTCTATATTATTTTTCTGCCCCCTCTCCATTGAGGGGGTTTTTTGTATGAGGTGGAAAAATGAAAAGACCCTATCTTTTTACTTCAGAATCAGTTACTGAAGGACATCCTGACAAAGTTGCCGATCAGGTATCAGATGCCATTCTTGATGCCATTCTTGAAACGGACAGAAGAGCCAGAGTCGCCTGTGAAACTTTTGTGACGACCGGGCTTGTTGTTGTCGGAGGCGAGATCACGACAAATACATATGTGGATATTTCTGAAATAGTAAGGAATACGATAATTGAGATCGGATACAAAGATACGAAGTTCTGCGGATTCGACGGACACACATGCGGCGTTCTCTCTACAATTGATAAGCAGTCGCCGGACATTGCTCAGGGAGTCAATGCAGGCGAAGGTCTTTTCAAGGAGCAGGGAGCCGGAGACCAGGGACTCATGTTCGGCTATGCTACGGACGAGAATGAGGATTATATGCCTACCCCCATAAATCTCGCACATCAGCTCACACATAAACTTGCACAGGTTAGAAAAAGCGGCGAAGTGCCGTTCATCCTTCCTGACGGTAAATCACAGGTCTCTGTCCGTTATGAGGGCGGAAAGCCTGTTGCTGTTGACAAAGTCGTTGTAAGTACTCAGCATAAGGACACGGTTGATTATGAAACAATAAGAAGCACGGTAATAGAAAAGGTCATCAAGCCTGTTATTCCGGCCCAGTTCATTCATGCAGATACAGAATTTTTCATCAACCCGACAGGAAAGTTCGTTGTAGGCGGTCCTGTTGCAGATGCAGGTCTTACCGGCAGAAAGATCATTGTTGACACATACGGCGGAATGGGTCGTCACGGCGGCGGTGCTTTTTCAGGAAAAGACCCGTCCAAGGTTGACAGATCTGCTTCATACATGGCTAGATACATCGCAAAGAACATAGTTGCCGCAGGGCTTGCAAAAAAATGCGAGATCCAGATCGCTTATGCTATCGGTGTTGCTCAGCCTGTTTCTGTCTATGTTAACACCTTTGAAACATCTTCCATTCCCGAAATGGATATTGAAAATGCGGTCAAGAAATGTTTTGACATGAGACCGGCCGCTATAATAGAACAGCTCGACCTTCTCAGACCCATCTATAAAAAAACAGCTTCATACGGGCATTTCGGCCGTGACGGCTTTTCGTGGGAAAGGATGGACAGAGCAAAAGAACTGAAAAATCTCGTGTAGTTATTTCTAAAATTGACTAAATAGTTCAAAATTCTAAAATCATAAGGTGTGATCAATTTTTCTTGAGAGAGGGACCCTATGAAAAAATTTATGTTCCTGATGGTTCTGCTTTCTTTCTTTTTTGCGGTTTCCTGCGGGGATGATAAAAAGGAAAGCAACGATTCCGAGGTCGTGACAGACGATCAGTATGTTCCGGATGAAGACATTGAAGCTGAAGATGATGCCGTGAACGATGATGCTGTCACTGAAGAAGAGAATGAGATCGATGAGATCACTGATGAAGAGGCAGGTCCGATAACTTGCGCCGATGTGGCCGAAGGCATGAACAAAAAGTTCATGGCAGGTAGCGGAGAAACTGCTCTTGAAAGAGATTTTATTGTAAGACTTCCTCAGAATGTCGATTCAAAGGAAGGCTGGCCAGTGGTGTTCCTTTTTCACGGATATGGTGATTCCGCGACCAATTTTGAATCTGTTCTTGCTGCTGAGGTGGACAATTCCACCATGCCTTTCATTCTCATCGTACCTGAAGCAAGAGCTGACATTTTCACATTCGGTGTTCCTCCCAAAGGCCTTGACTGGGATATGATAGTTCTTGAAGACGGAAGCGCCGAGGTGGATCTTTTCGATTCCGTCCTTGAATGCATTGACTCAAGATGGGGCGTAGATGATACCCATATCCATCTTGCAGGTTTTTCGGCAGGATCGATCACTTCCGACAGCATTGCTCTTATGAGACCGGACAAGATCGCTTCAGTCGCTACATACTCAGGAGCCTATTTCTCCAACCCCGACAACAGAGAGGACCTCGGTCAGATCATGGGTATGAATGTGGGTGATTTCTTCTCATGGCCCGATTTCGAAGCTGAACATAACAAATACACTCAGGTGCTAATTTCCGGTGCTGAAGGAAAGGACACATGGTCGACATCGGGATTCACGATCGAGTTCAAACACATGGCCGTTTTTGATGCCAACTATCTTACCGCAATGGGGCACAATGTAATTCTCTGTGACCATCAGGGTTCACACAAGATAGCCGGATTGACAAGAAAGGACCTTGTCCAGTTCTTTTCAGACCATCCTTTCGGAACGGAAGTATCACCGTATAAGGACGGACTTCCTACAGGCTGGGATATATGTGAATACCGTGATCAGCCTGTTGAACTTGATGATGATTCCGATGTAATTGATGATTCAGACAGTGAAGTGAGCGATCTCTGATCTTAAGCGTTCATCGCTTTCAGGAAATCTTTATTTGATTTAGTCTTACCCATTTTATCAAGCATGAACTCCATTGAATCTATGACATTGAGAGGATGGAGAAGTTTTCTGAGTATCCATACCTTATTGAGAACATCTGTTTCAAGAAGAAGTTCCTCTTTTCTTGTTGCTGACTTATTGATGTCAAGGCAGGGGAATATTCTCTTTTCCATGAGTTTCCTGTCAAGATGGATCTCCATGTTTCCTGTACCTTTGAATTCCTCGAATATGACTTCGTCCATACGGCTTCCTGTATCTATCAGCGCTGTTGCTATGATAGTGAGAGAGCCTCCTTCTTCAATGTTCCTTGCCGCGCCGAAGAATCTTTTCGGTTTGTGAAGCGCATTTGCGTCAACACCGCCGGAAAGGATCTTCCCTGATGGCGGAACTATTGCGTTATAGGCTCTTGCAAGCCTTGTTATGGAGTCAAGAAGGATGACGACATCTTTGCCGAACTCGACCATTCTCTTTGCCTTTTCAAGTACCATCTCAGCAACCTGAACATGTCTTGTCGCGGGTTCGTCGAATGTTGAAGCGATGACTTCCGCATCAACCGTCCTCATCATGTCTGTGACCTCTTCGGGTCTTTCATCGATAAGAAGAACGATAAGGAAAACATCGGGATGATTCCCTGTGATGGAATGCGCTATGTCCTGAAGAAGAACTGTTTTGCCGGTTCTCGGAGGAGCGACGATGAGACCTCTCTGACCCATACCGATCGGAACGAGAAGGTCCATGATCCTTGTTGACATCACATTGGCCTTAGTCTCAAGGATGATCTTTTTCCTCGGATAGAAGGGGGTGAGGTTATCAAAAAGAGGAGTGTGTCTATTCTTTTCGATATCTTCATTCTCGAACACCGATGTTATCTTCTGAAGTGCGAAATATCTCTCACCATCCTTGGGGCTTCTTATCTCGCCGTTTATTGTCTGACCGGTGCGGAGACCGTATTTCTTTATCATTGATGGCGGAACATATATGTCGTCAGGTCCCGGAAGATAGTTGTATTTCGGGCTTCTGAGGAATCCGAAACCGTCCGGAAGTATCTGCAGCACGCCGTCTGCAAATATCGTTTCATTGTTCTCTACCAGTTTCTGCAGGATCTCATAAATAAGTTCCTGAGAGCGTTTTGAAGACGCATCTTCAATGCCGAGCTTTTCGGACATTTTGACAAGGTCTTCGTTTTTCTTGTTCTTTAATTCCTGTAGGTTCATCCATTTCTCCATAAAGTTGATAATATTAAGAAACTGTTAATGCTGCTTATGCACATCAATAGGCTGCCCAATTTACGATTATCCACTGATTTCAGTACGAAAGTGAGTGGAACAGATAGTACAGTAGATTTACTAATCAATTCTGCAAAATTGTCAAATAATTTGTCACTGACAGACATTGCCCGCTGTAACCACATGAGATTTCTTTATTTTTCTATCCGTTTCAAGACATCCTGAAATAACGGTTTCCGCCGTTTTTACCGGTATAACCTCAATTCCGGACTTGATCTCTTCCGGTATTTCAGCGCAGTCAGGCATATTGTCCTGAGGTATGTAAACCTTTTTTATTCCTTCACGGACGGCTGCCATCATCTTTGCTTTCAGTCCTCCTATCTTCAGGACTTTTCCGCGCAATGTCACTTCACCGGTCATCGCAATGAAAGGTCTGACCTTTCTTCCTGTCATGAGAGATGCTACGGCAAGAGATATCGCCACGCCGGCGGATGGACCGTCCTTGGGTGTCGCACCTTCAGGGAAATGGACATGTACTGTATGTCTGTTCCAGTCCTCACGGTCTATGCCGAGCTTTTCTGAAAGGCTTTTTATGTAGCTTACCGCTATTTCAACTGATTCTTTCATTACATCTCCGAGACTTCCGGTGATCTTTATTTCACCTTTTCCCGGATATCTGACAGCTTCTATTTTAAGGACTGTTCCGCCGTAAGGGGTCCATGCAAGACCGTTCACTACACCCGTTTCGCTTTCACCGGCCTGAATGCTCTCACTGTATTTCTCAGGACCGAGGTACTCACTTATGTTGCTGCGCGTCACAGTGATTTTTTTAAGGGTGCCTTTTTTATCGAAAGCTTTTTTGAGCGCTGTTTTTCTGCATATTGCCGCTATTTTTCTTTCAAGTTCCCTGACCCCTGATTCAGAAGTGTATTTTTCAATGAGAGTTTCAAGTCCTTCCTGCTCGAAGGTCAGATCGAGATCTTCTATTCCGTTGGCTGCGCACTGTTTTTTCACAAGATAATTGAGAGCGATGTTCTTTTTCTCGAACCATGTGTATCCGTCTATCTCTATCATTTCCATCCTGTCTCTCAGAGCGTGAGGGATCATGTTCCTGTCGTTCGCGGTAGCAATGAACAGCACGCGGCTGAGATCGAATTCAAGGTCTATGTAGTGATCTATGAAGGTGTCGTTCTGTTCAGGGTCGAGAACTTCAAGCAGGGCTGAAGCGGGATCGCCTTTATAATCACTGCTCAGTTTATCGATCTCATCAAGCAGAAAAAGGGGATCGTTCACTTTCACCTTGTTGATCGACTGAATTATCTTTCCGGGCATCGCTCCGATATATGTTCTTCTGTGTCCCCGTATCTCCGCTTCATCCTTTATTCCGCCCAGAGACTGTCTTATGAACTTTCTGCCTGTGGCCCTTGCAATTGACGATGCAATGGAGGTCTTTCCCACTCCGGGAGGCCCGACAAGACATATTATCGGTGCTTTAAGGTCTCCTTTCAGCTTGAGCACGGCGAGATATTCAAGTATCCTTTTTTTGACATCATTGAGTCCGTAATGGTCGTTTTCAAGTATTTTTTCAGCCTCTGACATGTCTATCTGACTTCCGCCTGAAACTCTCCACGGAAGACCTGCAACTGTTTCAAGGTATGTCCTGATCACACCGCTTTCCGCACTCATCGGAGGTGTCATCTCATATCTCGAATACTCCTCTCTTAGCTTTTCAAGGACATGCTCAGGAGCGTCAAGTGTTTCGATCTTTTCGTAAAGGTCGTCCTTTTCCTCATAATCCGTACCGCCTGAACTCTTGTTCAGTTCGTTCCTCAGAGCATTTATGTGTTCATTTATGAAAAACTCTTTCTGGCCTCTTTCAAACTTCTCCCTGACATTCGATTCAATGTTCTTTTCAAATTCCCTTAGCTCGATCTCCATTTTTATGAGCGATATCATTGTCTGGTACCGTTCCGTAAGATCGCGTTGTGAAAGCGCCTGCTGAAGGTCGACCGGGTTTGAAAGGCGTATTATTGATGCCGCTATATCAAGGAATTTTTCATTGTCATCGGCTTTTACGGCATCATGCAGGATCTCTTTCGGGACCTCAAAGAAATCAAAATATTTTGAAAGGGCGGCCTCAAAGACTTTTCTTATCTTTTCCTGATTCTCCGTATCTCTGCCTGTCGTTCTGAAATCTTTCACCGAGATCTCGTAAAAACCGCCTTCTACCTGCTTTATCTCGGAAACGGAGACCCTTTTTATCCCTTCCAGAAAGACATGGTAGAAATCACCGGGACCCTCAATGACCTGTATGACCGTGCAGAGGGTGCCTACATCAAAAAGATTTGAAAGGTCTATTATTCCCGATTCAGGATCTTTCTGGGTTACAAGGACGATCTCTTTCCTTGTGCTTTTAAGTGCATGCTCTATCGCTTTTATTGAAAAGTCCCTTCCGACCTTGAAAGTTATGCTCGTATAAGGAAAAACAACCGCATCCCTTATCGGGAGCAGGGGAAAGAATTTGCCGGGTTTCATTTACTGATCAAGCTCCTTTGTTTGTGCTTTTTCCGCTAACTGGCGGTTTTTTTTCAATGACTTTTACAGGGTCCTCTCCGGCCGTGACAACGCCGGGGGTGATTATGACCTCTTTGATTTTATCTTTTTCATCGGGAATATTGAACATTATGTCAAGCATTGTGTTCTCGATAATCCTTCTGAGACCTCTGGCGCCCGTTTTAAGGCTGGAGGTCTTTTTGACGATCTCTTTCAATGCTTCATCAGTGAAGGAAAGCTCTATGCCGTCAATCCTGAAAAGCTCCTTGTACTGACTTATCAGTGCATCCTCAGGTTCGGTAAGTATTCTCAGAAGGTCGTCGGCATCAAGTTCCTCAAGGTATGCTGTAACAGGAAATCTTCCGATGAACTCAGGTATAAGCCCGAATTTGAGAAGATCTTCAGGCTGTATCTCTGAAAGGAGTTTCTTTTCTTTGACAGTGCCTGTTTTTACGGATCCGAAACCGAGTTTTTTCTGTCCGATCCTTCTTGCAATGATCTTGTCAATGCCTTCAAAAGCTCCGCCGACAATGAAAAGGATGTTGGATGTGTCAAGTTTAAGATATTCCTGATGCGGATGTTTCCTTCCGCCTGTGGGCGGAATATTTGCAACGGTGCCTTCTATTATTTTAAGCAGCGCCTGCTGAACGCCTTCTCCGCTTACATCTCTTGTGATCGAGGGGTTGTCCGATTTTCTCGCGATCTTATCGATCTCGTCAATGTATATGATCCCTTTTTCGGCCTTATCAATGTCGTAATTCACCGCCTGGATCAGGTTCAGAAGTATGTTCTCGACATCTTCACCCACATAGCCTGCTTCAGTTAGAGCTGTTGCATCGGCTATGGCGAAAGGCACCTTCAGAAGTTCGGCAAGCGTCCGTGCAAGCAGGGTTTTGCCGCTTCCTGTCGGACCGAGAAGAAGTATGTTGCTCTTCTGTATCCTTGTTTTAAGTTTTTTCGGAGTGTTGATCCTTTTATAATGGTTATATACAGCGACTGAAAGGACCTTTTTTGCATATTCCTGTCCGATGACAAAACGGTCAAGCTGTTTTTTCAGCTGTCTGGGTGTCAGGATCTCACCTTCTTCATCCTGCGGCACGATAGAATCATTTTCCTCATGCAGAATATCGGTGCACAGATCTACGCATTCATTGCAGATATAAACTCCGCGACCGTAAATTATTCTGTCCACTTCGACCTGCGTCTTTCCGCAGAAAGAGCATTTTATGACGCCTGTTTTGTCATTCTGGGTCATGGCACTCCCCGTTATTTTCTTTTCACGACACTGTCAATGAGACCGTATTCAACGGCTTCCTGAGCGGACATGAAAAAATCCCTGTCCATATCTCTTTTAAGTATTTTCTTGTCCTTTCCTGTATGTTCAAAAAGGATGTTTATCAGTTTCTCCTTTAAGAAAAGGATCTCTTTCGCCTGAATTTCAATATCGGATGCCTGTCCGCGGAAACCGCCCATCGGCTGATGGATCATGAGCCTTGAACTGGGAAGCGAGAACCTTTTGCCTTTCGCTCCAGCCGCCATGAGAACAGCACCCATGCTTGAAGCCTGTCCGATGCAGATGGTTGCAACATCGGGTTTTACATACTGCATGGTATCATATATCGCCAGTCCCGCGTGGATACTCCCCCCCGGCGAGTTGATATAGATATAGATATCCTTGTCGGGATCGTCCGCATCGAGAAACAGAAGCTGCGCGGATACAACATTTGCCATGTTGTCGTCGATTT
>JAKLDO010000034.1 GCA_022703485.1 bacterium | reverse complement strand
AAGTGATCTTAAATCCGGAAAACAGGTAATGAAAAATTATTTAACAAAAGGCGACAAAAAGGTTGACACATACCGTACTGAGCAAAATAAAGTAACAAAACAATATTAAGAATATCCACAAGAAACCTAATAAAAGGGTCCGAACAGATTTAATCCAGCCCTAAAGCCATTTTGATCTTATTGCCGATTTCGGTGAGTGTTTCTTCTGAGACTGCTCCTTTGATTTCGACGACCCGTTCCTTGGCGATCGTTCTGACTTGTGCACAATCTGCTTTGGCGGGTTTTCCGGTTTCATTGATCATGACTTCAAATGCAGGAAAGAATCTATCCACTTTTGTTGTCATGGGAACAACAGAAATAAGAGGCGAACGGCTGTTCAGCTGATCAATGGAAACCACGACTGCAAAATGGATATTTTTTGTCTCTGACCCGACTGAAGGATTGAACTGGACAACAACAATAGAACCTCTTTTAATTTGGCCAGTTTTCTTCTGATTCGCTGTTGAATCCATCGAAATCCTCCATACTGCTCTTTAAATTGTCACAATAATCATCAATCTGACGGTTCAGTTCAGTCTGCGCTTTTTCTGCAATCGCATCGCGGATAAATTTGCTCAGATTTTTAGGATTAGCCTGCTTGATAAGAAAAAATGTTTTTGCATCAAGACCGATCGTGATATTTTTCATGACACACCTCCGGAAATATCTTTTATAATATTAGTCCGTACTGCGAAGAATGTCAATACTAAATCATATGTATGTTTTCAGCAATATTATAAAAGAACTTGCAAGATAAATATGTGACGAGATATGGTTCAGTCTTCCCAGACAGCGGGGTTAGGCGGGAAGAAGGAGTCTCTTTCCTGCATCAGTTTAACGCAGTCATAGCTTTCGTCGATGGGAACAAGCAGGATCGGGCTCAAAGAATAGTCGTCACCGTTCTCACCTCTGAACTGAAGCCATTCACCGGTCTGATTTTTCAGCAGCAGGCTTGTCGCATCGATAATGAGCTGTTCAGAGTTATCAATGACAATCCCTTCGATATTTCCGCTTTCCATCAGAGAAGCCTCGAATGCGAATATCTCTCTTCTGGCGATATATAACTTTTCGGTTTTGTTGAACATATCAATAAAAACAGTGACTCCGGGATTCCCGTCACTGTCGGCATCCACAAGCCTCGGATCATCAGGTTTTATAGATTCAGGAAGGGGCGTGTTGTAAGGGTCGTCATACTCAATTCCGAGAAGGGTCGGGGTCTGCGGCCTGTAAAGAGTGAAACTTCCGTCATCAGCCTGCCTTATCTCCATGAAAGTGGAATCGGGAATTATCGCCTGAGTAAGTGCATCCGGCACGGTCGTGGTGAAATTCTGGTTTGAGATCTGCTCGGAATGGCAGAAACGGTCAGTTATCTTCAGCTTTCCGTCTTCCTGTTCAAAAGTGGTAAAACCGTATGAAATTATGAGATTTTTGAACACTCCCATCAAACCCATGTCTGAATAATATGCAACAATGTCATAATGTGCGTACCGGCCCTCGACACTGTTCATGAAATCTTCCTGTGTCATTTCTGCTGAATCGGGAATTTCATCCGACTCCGTTAAAACTTCGTCGGACAAGTCGTTGGAAAGATCGTTATCAGACTCAATAATCGCTTCATCACCGGACTCATCGACCGGTTCGCCATCAGTATCATCAGCCTCATCCGTCTGCACCTGATCTGCATCTTCAAAAACTTCATCATCAGGCTCCACCGCTTCATCAACCGTACCTATTTCGTTGTCGGAACAGGAAATAAAAAAAAGAACGGTGAAAAGAACAAGAAATCCCTTCAATAATCTCATTGCAACCTCCAGAAAAGTTAAAAAAACAAAAAAACAGAATTTCTTATCAAAATAGATTGATGAATTCGTCCTTGATCCTGAATTTTTGTAAAAGAGTACTTTTTCTAATCCGGGAAGGGTTTCAATTTGCAAACACGAACTGTGTCATGAGTCCGCAACACCTTGATCTTTCTTTGATTTCAGCGATTTTCTATATTCGAGCGGGGTCATCCCGGTCGATCTTTTAAAAAAACTGTTGAATGCCGATTTTGTACGGAATCCCGATTGAAGTGATATTTCAAGGATAGTGACATCATCGAATTCAGGGGCTTCGAACTTTGATATCACTTCCTGCACACGAAGCTCATTTATATAGGTCATGAAATTCTTTCCGAGTCTGGTGTTAATGTATCTTCCCAGAAGATAAGGCTGAACATTTATCATTTCGCCCAGCGTTGCGATATTTATGTCAAAATCCAGATAAGGCCTCTGTTCCGCCATTATTTTTTCAATTCTTGATGCTATAATTTCCGCATAATCATCATTTATGGCTGCAGGGGCCGATCTTTCCTCTTTTAAAGATTCGGTCATTTTTTTTGACTGGGAGAATATGTCCGGATGGGACATGGCGAAATATGCAAAAAGATATATCCATGAAACTGAAACGGCATTAAGGACAAATTCGTGAGCTAAAGTTATAAACGGACAGCAGACAAGAAAATAACTTCTCATCGGAACAAAAATAAGCTGAAGCCCGTCAATGAAAAGCCATATCAGAACAGAATATTTAAGCCACGATATCTTAGCTGCATTCTCCTGTGCACTGAACTGGAGGAGCTTTTTTCTATAAGACATTATATTTACAAGCATTAACAGCGAATATCCGGATGAAACAGCAAGGGAATAAATAAACGACACCCTGAAAAAAAGGTCCGGAAGACCGCTTACCGTTAAAACAGGAATGACAAAAAAAGTGATGTATCCGGCAAAAGCAAGAATGTGTACTGAATGCTTTTTCGATATTTTATCTGTAACACCCGTAATAAGCTGAATGTAAAGATAGAATAAAGGCCACGAAACGCTGATGAACGAATTGGCGACGGTAATGAACTCTTTTGAATAGTTCAGGTAGCTGGATTTCCCGAGAAATACCAGAAACAGCATGGAAGAATAGAAAAAAATAGCCACACCCAGGATCCTGTTGCTTATATCTTCAGATCTGCTGAATATCTTTATTGCCGCAAAAACGATCCCCGGAAAAGCTCCGAGAGCAAGAATAAAACTCATTTTAAGTCCTGAAAAAATTCAAAAAGCAAAAAATCCTAAAAGGAATGGCATTTCAAGTCAACTTTTTGAACTTCTCTCTATCACTTGAAAATAAAACCTATATTATGTACAATGCTTGAGTTGTAAAAATCGCAGGAGGTTTTTTATGAAATTCTTAAAATGTTCGCTTTTCGTAGTTTCGATGTTTTCAATGGTCTCTTTGCAGGCTGTGACGGTTCCCGACAGAATGGAGAACCCGTTCATCGAGAACGCGGGCCAGCATGAGTACGGCATCCTTTTCCTTGCAGGCATTCCGGGGGGAGCGGCGACCGTATCTGACAGCAATGAGATATCCTACCGCATAGGTAACACCGTTTTTACGGAAAGATTTGAATTCCTGAAAGAGGCATCTTTCAGCGGACTTGAAAGATCGAACGCCGTGATCAATATCTACAAGGAGAACTTCACGGCTTCAGGAATACCTGCCTACAGATCACTTTCCGCCGCCAACGACGGAGTTTCTGTGACCTTGAGATCATCTTCCGGCACATTCGAGAAAATATTCACCGTCAACCCCGGCACTGATCCATGCAGTATAAAGATCTCTGTCAATGATGCGGAACTTATTGAGAACCTTGACGGAAAACTTGTAATACATACAGGTCGCGGAACAGCATCTTTCACGGCTCCCGTTGCATGGCAGGAAACCGTGAACGGAAAACGCAGTGTTGAAGTCGCCTATGTCGCTGACGGTAAAAACTACGGATTCGCTGTAGGAAACTATGACCGTGAAATCCCTCTTTTCATCGACCCTCTCCTTACCGGAGTTTTCATCGGAGGAAACGCTGTTGATGAAGCCGCAGCCCTTGCAGTCGCTCAGAATAAAGACATCATCATAGCAGGACCGACCTTTTCAGGTGATTTTCCTGTCACCGATTCGAGCACATACAAAAGCACGAATAACCTTCCTGACTGCATGATAGTGAGATATAATCCGTTCGGTGAAATGAAAGCCGCGACATATTTCGGCGGAAGCCGTTCCGAATGCTCTACAAGCGGAACAGATGACAGCTGGACAAATCTTTCCAAGACATATTACACAGCACTCACGACGATAGGCGATTCAGTATTTTTGGGCAGTGTGACATATTCAAATGATCTTCCCGTTTCAACAGACGCATATGACAAGACGTGCGGAAGCGACGGCAGCTGCAACGGCGGACAGCCAGACGCTTTCATTGCTAAATTTGACAAAGATCTCATTTTCGAAGCCGCGACATATTTTGGCGGCGCAGGAGCTGATAAAGGCAGAACTATAACAAATGAAGGCGGCAATGTTGTCATAGCAGGAAGCTCGAACAGCACAGATCTCGCTCCGGGAGTATCGTTCGGAGGAGGAGATTACGATATTTTTGCAGCATCACTATCCGGTGATCTTAAAACGATGAATGCCGCAAAACTCATCGGCGGGAACGACACAGACAGAGCAATGGGCGCATCTTCAAATGCAAACGGGATCTACCTGACAGGTATTACCGGTTCATCCAATTTTCCTGTTACCGATTCAGCTTTTGATAAAACTTTCGGTTCAGGCGGAGAAGGAGATATTTTTGTTGTAAAGCTCAATAAGTCATCACTCGCTGTTGAAGCGGCCACATATCTTGGCGGAGGATGGACAGAGTACGGATATGCGATCGCGGCACACTCGAACGGTTCAGTCTATGTTGCAGGAGCGACTTACGGCGAGCCGGATGACGGATTTCCGGTAACAGCCGGAGCATACAAGACAACAGCCGTGACAAATGACAACGGTTCCAACTGGAGGACAGAAGGATTCATCGCAAAACTAAGCAAAGACCTGAACACTCTTGATGCCGCGACATACCTTGGCGGAACAGGACAGGACGACATAAAAGCCATAGCTTTCGCTCCTGACGGACAGATCATTGTCGCAGGATTTACAAATTCTTCAAATTTCCCCGTCACAGAGAACGCTTTTGACACAACCCCGGGCGGTGGATGGGACGGATTTGTTTCCATTATCAGCGCGGACCTTTCGACCCTTTCAGCTTCCACATTGATAGGCGGAACAGGCGAAGACAGGCTTTTCGGAACGGGTTTTGACGATTTCGGAAACCCGGCGGTATGCGGATTCACAACTTCATCTGAAATTCCCGGAATTACAGGAGTGAAGAACGGATCGACAGAAATGATATTCGCAAGAATAGCTCCCGATCTTAAAGCATCGTCAGATACACCGGCAGCTTCAGTAGATCCTGACAGCATAGACTTCGGAACTGTCGCTACAGGTTCATCTTCCGCAGAAGTCGAAGTTAAACTTTATAATAACGGCGGCGCGGCATTCAATGCCTCATCGATATCACTCTCTGACTCTGTAAATTTTGTTCTCGCTTTCAAAGGAAAATACCCTTGCGGCAACAACTTTTCAGTGATCCCTGGCACATATTGCACTTTTGCAGTTTCAATGAAGCCTGAAATATCCGGAGAGATAAACGGTGCCGTAAATGTAATAAATGCCGATTCAGGTGATGATCTCATGGTTCAGCTTTCCGGCTCAGGTGAAGACATAGGAGATACCGGAAATACCGGAAATACCGGTGACACCGCAAATACAGGTGACACTGCAAATACAGGTGATACCGGCGATACAGCTGATACCGGTGACACAGCCGATACAGGTGATACAGCAAATACAGGGGACTCTGGCAACACAGGCGATACAGCTGATACCGGTGATACCGCTAATACAGGGGACACTGGTAACACAGGAAACACCGGTGATACAGCCGATACAGGAAATACCGGCAACACGGGAAATACAGGAGATGAAGATACTGTGACAGATGACGAAACTACAGACGATGAAACAGCCGCACCCCGTCCGAAAGTTAAAGGAACGGGATGTTCAGCTATGGTTTTATAATAAATTCAGGAGAATACATGCCATCAGCAAAAACTAACCAGATCAACAAAAAGCTTGCCGTACTGATTGACGGTGACAATGCCCAGCCTTCCCTGATAACTAAAATACTTGCAGAGGCCGCTAAATTCGGCAACATTACGATAAGAAGGGTTTACGGCGACTGGACGACTCCTCAGATGAAAAGCTGGAAGGAAGCGCTCAACAACCATGCAGTTCAGCCGATCCAGCAGTTCAGATATACAGTAGGAAAGAACGCCACCGACAGCGCAATGATAATTGATGCAATGGACATCCTGCATTCCGGAGTGGTCGATACTTTCTGCCTCGTCAGTTCAGACAGCGACTATACAAGGCTTGCGACAAGGATCAGAGAAACAGGCATGTTCGTTATAGGAATAGGAAAAACCACGACCCCTAAACCTTTTGTAAACGCATGCAATATTTTCACATACACTGAAAACCTTGAGATCTCGGACGAAGACCTTGATGAGGTCGAAGTGGTCGTTGAACAGCCTAAAAAACAGGAACCTGCTTCAAAAAAACAGGCGAAACCGAATCCGGTACCTCTGCTGAAAGAGGCTTTTTCAATGGCCGGGGATTCCGACTGGGTCCATCTCGGGCTTTTCGGTAATTATCTGAGTCAGCTTGATCCTGGATTCGATCCCAGAACTTACGGCTACAGACAGCTTTCACAGCTTCTTAAGGCATATAAAAACTTCTTTGAACTGAGATTCAGCGAAGGAGAAGGTCCGAGTGATGTCTATGTCAGACTCAAGAGAAAACCTGCTTAATTGACTTTTGCATTATTCTGAGTACATTTTTACAGTAATTATTATTCCTTATTTTGTGGAGGAGGAGATGAAAAAACTTTTTGCGTTTGTTCTTTTTGCGTTACTTGCGCTTTCTGTTTCATGCGGTGATGAAACAAAGAAGATCGTGAAGAACGACAACGAAGCATCAGATGAAGCAACTGATGAAAATGGTGATGATGACACTGCAAATACCGGCGACACGGCTGATACCGGTGATACAGCTGATACCGGTGATACAGCTGATACCGGTGATACAGCTGATACCGGTAACACTACAGATGCTGACGCATCAGATACAGGTGATACTGCTGATGTTGACACCAGCGATACGGGTGATACTGCTGATGTTGACACCAGCGATACAGGTGATACTGCTGATATTGATGAAGTTCCGGATGTTGACATCGCCCCCGATCCATGTGCTCTCTGCGATCTGAGCAATAGAAAATGCGTTCAACAGGGTGAAAACTGGGTTTGCACAGGATGTAAGACCAAATATTATGAAAATATTGATGACCTTTGTGTAATGAAAGGAGCGCTGGGTGCTGACTGCGATGCAGCTACTTATTCCGGCGAGGATTGCGAAGGCGGAAAGTGCGTTGACGGAGTCTGCTGTAATTCCGACTGTAACGGACTTTGCGAAAGCTGCAATGTAAGTGAATTTTATAAAGGAACTTGTACTCCGTTCCTTTCCGGAACGGATCCTGAAAATGAATGTGAGGCAGAAGATGCTTCAACATGCGGAAGAAACGGAATGTGTGACGGACTCGGTGTCTGCCAGAAATATGATGTTTCAATTCAGTGTCAGGATGCTTTCTGCTCAACAGGAACAGAATCGACAAAAGCTGCTTTCTGTGACGGAGCAGGAATATGTGTGACAACAGGACTTGAAAAAACCAACTGCACTCCTTATACCTGCAATAACACAACAGGTGTCTGCGGTGGCGGAGACTGTTCTGTTAATCCCTGTTCAGCAGGATATTACTGTGATTCATCAAATGTGTGCCAGCAGAAGAAACCTAACGGCACCATCTGTACAGATAATGTTCAGTGCTCATCCGCTGATTGCACTCTTGATGACTTCGGAACTGACGGTATAAAATACTGTGTTCCGAATACTCCGGCATATTGCGCAAAAGAAAGTTCATGGTATGCGGCAAATTACACATTTTGTACCGCTGCCGGTGCAAATACCTATAAAAAATGCACACCGAACTCATGGGGTACTGCTATTAACTGTACAAATACCTCTCTCAGAGGCTGTACTCCATCTTCCTATGTGAATACTGCCGGCTATCTGTCCCCCGATTCATGTGAAGATACCGGAACCGGAGCAGTCTGCAATGTTGATTCCACCTGCGCCACATGTTCCGTAACATATAGAAATATTGACACACCAGCCGGAACAACAACTTTAACAAGCGTTTATACATTTGGAACAACATCCTGTAACAGGACATGTCTGAGTAAACTGGGTACACCTACAGACAGTATGTGCGGACAGACATCCACCCCGAACAATCATTTCTGTTATGCAACCACATATCTTGGAAAAAATGTCGGTGTATGTATGATGAAGTTTATATCCGGTGCAACCTGTACAGACAGCAATCAGTGCAAGTCAGGAGTATGTTCAAAAGCAGGTGTCTGCCTTTAACTCTGAAAATATTCAGGAAAAATCAATCTAGTTCTGAACAATCCTTGTACCGGTCTTCCCTTCGATGGCTTCAGTGAGTTTATCTTCTGAAGTGATGAGCACTGTTTTATTAGAATTTATTTTCACGAAATCTACCGCAGCTTTTATCTTCGGACCCATACTTCCTGCCGGAAATTCGCCCTGTGCGAGATAACTTTCCGCCTCTCTTGCAGTCATTCTGTCAAGCCATGTCGGATTGTCGGATTTGAAATTGACAGCGACCTTTTCAACGCCTGTAAGAATTACGACCATGTCTGCATCTATTGTTTTTGCGATCATCACACTTGCAAGATCTTTATCAATAACGGCATCGATCCCCACGAAACCTTCCTTACCTTTGCGATATACAGGGATCCCGCCGCCACCGCCCGTAATTACAGTGAAGCCTGCATCAAGCAGTGTTGACATAGCTTCGGGATTCAGGACACGCAGAGGCATCGGTGAAGGAACGACCCTTCTGTAACCTCTTCCGCTGTCCTCCACCATTTTCCAGCCCCCTTTCATTTTAGCGATCGCTTTCTGCTGGGTGTAGAAAGGTCCTACCGGTTTTGAAGGTTTCTGGAATGCAGGATCGTTCTGATTGACCTCTATCTGTGTAACAAGTGTTGCGACCTTGGGCCTGTTCCCGGTCTTTGCCACGCAGTTCATTACCGCCTGCTCTATCATGTATCCCATGCTTCCCTGAGTATCGGCGACACATATCACCAGAGGGTCGGGATACACTTCGGTCTCGGCCATTTCATTTCTTATAAGCCTTGAGCCTGCCTGCGGACCGTTACCGTGTGTGATGACAACTTTGTGTCCTTCATTTATCAGCTTGATTATTCCGTCCATGGAAGCCTGAATATTGCGTTCCTGGTCTTCTATCGTCCCTTTGTCGCCCGGTTTGATAAGCGCGTTGCCTCCGAGTGCAATGACTATTTTCATAAAATCTCCATCCCAAAAAGAAAAGGGGACTGTAAAAGCCCCCTTCATAAAGTTTGATCAGAAATGCCTATTTAAAAAGCTTCTTAACAATTATTTCTTCAAGTTTCTTTGCACCGTCGCCTCTCGGAGCGAGCTCGTATCCTACCTTGATGATAGGCTTGTTCGATTTTACGATCCTGCCGAGGTCTATCGGTGTTCCGCTGAGAACGAGATCAGCCTTGACAGCGTTCATTGTAGCTTCGAGGTCTTTCTTCTGCTCTTCGCCGTATCCCATTGCCGGAAGTATTCCCTGTCCGATGTTGGGGTATTTCTGATATGTGTAAGCGATCTTGCCGACTGCGAAAGGTCTCGGGTCGACCATTTCAGCAACACCGAATCTCTTTGCCGCTACGCTTGCCGCACCGATCTTCATTTCGCCGTGTGTAAGTGTTGGACCGTCCTCAACTACGAGAACTCTCTTGTTCTTTATGTCTCCGCTTACTGAAAGCGCACTGTCAGCTTCGATAACGACTGCATCCGGATTGAGTCTCTTGCAGTTAGCTTTTACTGTTTCGATGTCTTCCGGTTTTGCACTGTCCATCTTGTTGATGACGATGACATCGGCCATGCAGACATTGACTTCGCCGGGGTAGTATGCAACTTCATGTCCCGGGCGGAGCGGGTCTACGACAACGACTTTAAGATTTGAATCGAAGAAGGGGAAATCGTTGTTTCCGCCGTCCCAGAGTATTACATCGGGTTCGCCTGCGATATCTTTTTCAGCTGTTCTGAGTATTGCTTCATAATCGACACCGGAATATATCACATTACCTGCGGCGATATGCGGTTCGTACTCTTCCATCTCTTCGATGGTGCATTTATGCTTTTCAAGGTCGGAGATCTGTGCAAATCTCTGTACTTTCTGCGCAACCAGGTCGCCGTAAGGCATCGGATGACGGACAGCAACCACTTTTTTGCCCATTTTCTTGAAGATGTCATAGATGAACCTTGTCGTCTGGCTCTTTCCGCAGCCTGTTCTTGCTGCACATATCGAGATTATGGGTTTTGTGGACTTTACTTTTGTCTTGTCGTAGCCGAGGAGGATGAAATCAGCGCCCAGAGCGTTCACACGCGCACTTCTGTTCATTACATAATGATAAGGAACATCGCTGTATGCAAAAACAACTTCCTGTACTCCGTATTTCTTCACGAGTCTGGGCATTTCCGACTCGTCAAATATCGGGATCCCTTCCGGATAAAGCTCTTTCCCTGCGAGTTCGGCGGGATATTTTCTGCCGTCGATGTCGGGGATCTGAGTTGCTGTGAAAGCGACTACTTCGTACTCTTTGTTGTTCCTGTAGTAGGTGTTGAAATTGTGAAAATCCCTACCTGCTGCGCCCATGATGAGAACTTTTTTTCTGGTCATTTTAACCTCCAACAAACTATTTAAATAATGCTAAACAATGGCCGGACTTGGTCAACGGCGGCCGGACAGAGTCAACGGCACGCTAAAATACCATACTATAAATCTATGTCAAGTTGATTTTATAGGATTTTTTCATGCTTCTTTTACTTGCAAAAATAAACCTGTTCAATAATGATTACTAAACGCTTTGATGAAGAAAAACGGAGCTTGGATTTGAAAAGGACTGTTTCATTCATAATCTTTTTTTTATCATCATTTCATCTGTTTTGCAGCGAAGACAGTGAAAATTTCGGTATATTGGTAGAAGCAGAAGCTCCCGAATCTGCACAACCCGTAATTATCGATAAAACGGTGAATTATTCCGCTAAACCTGCGAACAAAAAAAATGATGAATGCCTTTCTCTTCAAAAATCGTATGAAAAATATGTGTTTGAAGCTAGATACGGGATACTTGCGGATAAGAAAGACAAATATGTCACAGACCGGTATATCAGACATCTCCAATGCTGGAACGATCCTTATGTCTATAAGGAACTTGCTGAATACTATAAAAGCCTCGGCAAACTTTATCCTGCCGGCCTGACCTATAAAAAAGCCGGAATGATGAAAGAATACAATGAGGTGAAAAAACTAAAGGAAAGCATCGGTGAAAATGACTTTCAACTGCTTGCAATAAAAGAGTACAGGAAATATAACAGCAAATATATTGCAAGGAGTGCCGGCGCCACAGTTCTTTTTGTAGCCGGTCCTATTGCGGCATTAACCGGTCTTGGACTTCTGATAAGCAGCAGTAACGGAAATGAGGATTATTCAAAGATACTTCCTTACGGACTTATCTTCGGCGGGATGATGACTGCCGGGGCCGGGATCCTTGTAAATCTGACTGCAGAAAAGGCATATAATACCGGGATCGGATATCTTCAAGTCTCTCAGAATTACAGTGGAGACCCTGGAACTCTTCCGTCTGAATATTTTAAATATTCCGGCATTGAAAATGAGGTCAGGAAAATGTCCGCCAAGAGCTACCAGACTCACGGGGCAGGACTGATCGGGCTTTCATTGCCGCTTATCGCCGTTGCGATCTACGGTTTTTTTGACAGTGCAAAAGGGTTTGACCGTGATGATGATTCAGGTGGTTCTTTTTTTATCAGCGACAACGGTTTTATGTTTCTGACACATTTAATACAGATATTAACCTTTGCACCAGCTATAGCCTGCCTGGCAGGCGGAATAACCATGCTTGTCAAAGGATCTGCTGACGAGAGACTCAACACAGAACCGAGCCTTTTCACTTTGGACAGCATTACACCTGTGATCAATCCTGTCTCAAAAACCTACGGACTGTCTCTGGGATTTTCGTTTTAGCTCTACATTCTTTCAACGACTTCGATGCCAAGCAGAGCAAGAATAGTTTTCATTGTTCCGGTTCACATCTTTTTTAATATCCACAGGCTGAAAAACTTGTCTGCAATATAATATTTTCCCTGACCATCCTGATCTATTACATCATTTTCAAGAAGTTTTTTCATTATTCTCTGGAGTGTTGACGAGGTCGGCAGCCCGTTTCTTTCGATAAAATCAGCTCCGTATGGCGAAACAACACTTTTTTCCCTGGAGATCGCGATCATCAGCTTTTTCTCATTCATGCTGAAACCCTCCCATTCATTATTAAATGCATGGGATTCTCTTTGAAAAAGTATTTCCAGTGCTTCGTCAATTTGAGAAATATCATCCATTTTCTGATCTGTAATTTCAAAGCATACGCTGCAAAGCATCTGTGTATAGAAAGGATGTCCTCCGGTCTCTGAAACTATTTTTTCAATGCACTCTTTTGAAATTGATTTTCCGCTGTTGTGAAAATTTTTCTCAATAAAAGGAAGCCAGTGTTCAATTGAAATGTAATCTATGGGATAATGTGCCGCACTCCTGTAAAGAGGACTTGATTTATTAATGAACATATCTCTTATTATGTGCTTTTTACTGCCGCAGAAAATATATGAAACATCTTCGTGATGCTGGATCACGCTTCTTAAAACCCGTTCCGCTTTATCACTTTCAAATGATCTGATCTGCGGGAATTCATCAAATATTACAACAACCTGCTTTTCCGGATGTATTGATGCCATTTTAGCAGGGATGGAAAGAACATCTTCCATGACAGCAGATCTTGCATTTTTCAATACCGCCCCGAATACCAGAACAGGTTTTCCGTCGCTGTCAACAGAGATCGTAGGTCTTATGGAACCGAAGAATTCACTTATAAAATTCAATAATTTATCGGCTTTTGTCTCATATGCGGCGGCAAAAGCGTTTGTACATGCCGAAATAAAATCATCTTCCGAAACACACTTCCAGATATCAATGTAAACAGGAATGAACTCTTCAGTATCAAGCGATGAAATAAGCTTCTTCAGCAAAGAAGTCTTCCCGAGCCGTCTTTCACCAAAAATGAACAGTTTTCTTGAGCTTTCAACAGCTTTTTTCAGATCATGCATCTCTTTGACCCTGTTGCAGAAAGATTCACCAGTTACCGCAACACCGAAAGAAAACGGATTTTTCACATCAACCTCCATTACGCAAATTGCGTTACGCAAAAACAATAATATTTTAATTACAGAATTTGTCAATAATTATTAGGCATTACAAGCAACAAATTAAATTACGCAAATTGCGTTACGTAAAATAAATAATTGATTCCGGCAGATTTCTACATTCTTTCGACGACTTCGATGCCGAGCAGATCAAGGCCTGTTTTCATTGTTCTGGCGACTGCGTCTGCGAGGTTGAGTCTGGACTGGAGGATATCGTGTTCCGATTTGAGTATGGGTGTGGAATTGTAGAAACTGCTGAATTTCTGTGCAAGGTCGAACAGGTGGTCGGCGATCAGATTGGGCTTATAGAACTCAGCGGCTTTTTCAACACATTCGGGGAATCTGACTATTGATGCGGCGATCTGTTTTTCAAGCTCTGTCTCAAGTATCATCCTTGCCGATCTGTCAAAGAAAAGCCCGTTCTCTGTCACTTTTCTGAATATTGATCTGATCCTTGCATATGTGTATTGAAGATAGGGTGCTGTATTTCCTTCAAAACTGAGCGCCTTTTCCCATGAGAAATCTATGTTGCTCGAACGGTTCTGTGAAAGATCTGAATACTTCAAAGCGCCTATACCGACACATTTTGCGATATTTCTTTTCTCATCTTCAGGAAGATCGGGGTTCTTTTCATTCACAACCGCATAAGCCCTGCTTTCCGCCTCTGCGAAAAGTTCTTCAAGCTTGATCGTGTTCCCTGCTCTCGTGCTTAAAATGATACCGTTGAACGACATCACACCGAAAGTGACATGCACAAAATCCATGCCCCAGCCGGCTATCTGAGCTATCCTGAAAACCTGTTTGAAATGAGCTTCCTGCCTGTCATCGGTCACATAAATGGCTTTATTCATGCGGTAATTCGCCGCTTTGAACTTCACGGTCGCCAGATCGCTTGTAGAATAAAGATAGGCACCGTCCTTTTTGCGGATTATGCAGGGGTGGAGATTCTCAGATTCATCAAAGAACACCACCAGCGCCCCTTCACTTTCCACCGCTATCTTCCTGTCTGTAAGCTCTTTTACAACCTCAGGCATCATCCCGTGATAGAACGACTCACCGTAATAAGTATCGAAATCTATTCCGAGATATTTGTATATCCTCTTGCATTCATTGAGAGTTATCTCCACAAATTCCTTCCATAGCGCCATATTGACAGGGTCGCCGTCCTGCACTTTTTTTATCTCCGACCTCGCCATATCCTCAAGCTCAGGAAAATTTTCAGCTTCTTCGCCGAATTTTATGTATATCCTTTCAAGCTCATGGATCGGATCGGACTTGTAATTATCTTCATTGAGCCAGTTGCGGTATGCCACGATCAGCTTGCCGAACTGAGTTCCCCAGTCGCCCAGATGATTGTCAGCAACAACATGATAACCCATGTATGTCATTATTCTTTTTATACTGTCACCGATTATCGTGGTCCTGAGATGACCGGCATGCATCGGCTTTGCAATGTTCGGGGAGGAATAGTCGATCACGACATCACCGGCAGTATTTATGTGGCTGAAATTCCACTTTGAAACGGCGGTATCCTTGACAGACCTTCCGAGAAACGCCGTGTTCAGGAATACATTTATGAAACCGGGACCTGCAACTTCGAGCTTTTCGATGACATCATTTTCCGGCATCGCCGCGATTATGCTTTCTGCAACTATTTTTGGCGGTTTTCCGAAACTTTTTGCCGCCGCCATCGCGAAATTCGTCTGATAATGACCGAATTTTTCACTGCTCGCAGGCTGAAGGAACAGCTTCCCCCAGTCATTGAAATCGGGATCCACCTTCTCAATCGCCATTCTGATAAGCTCAGCCGCTCTGATTATGACAAGTTTCATATTCCACCCTGAAAGAAATTAATATTCAGGATGTATACCACAAACAGCGCACATCCTCAACTTTCATCAAAAATCATGGCAAAATCACAAAAATCATGGGGTCAGGGCGCAATATTTATATATGGAATGATTGACATCCTTGTTTTAATTGCTAACATTTTGTCATGGTTAGACCGCTACGAATCACATATCCAGGTGCAATTTACCATATAATAAACCGTGGTTCCAGAAAGGACAAAATATTCAAACGCATTGCCGACCGTGAGGAGTTTTTAACGAGACTTCTTGCTGCTTCATCAAAATACGGAATAATTGTGCATGGTTACTGCCTGATGGATAATCACTTTCATCTGCTTGTTGAAACTCCGGATGAGAATCTTTCCTCTTTCATGCAGCTTCTTCAGTGCGGATATGCCAACTGGTTCAAAGTCCGTTACAAGCTTGTCGGTCCGCTGTTCCAGAGCCGTTTCAAGTCAGTTCTGGTCGAGGATGAGAGCTATCTGGTGACACTTAGCGCATATATCCATTTAAACCCTGTCAGAGCGAAAATAGTAGACGATCCGGAGAGTTACAAATGGAGCAGCTGTTCACTTTACTATAAAAATGAATTGAGTGAACTTGTGGATCCGACAATGGTTCTAGAATATGCGGGAGGAGTTGATAACTACAGGTTTATACTGGCAGAAATGATGGAGGACAGTCCACCGCCTGAAGCGGTTTACGGCAAGTTCTCGATACTTGGACAAGCCGCATTCAAAGAAAAAGTTCTTCGGCAGATCGATGACACAGAAATAAGCAGAAAAGGTGTCTTGGAATACAAAAGATTAAAAAGTGCCGATCCGGATAAAATAGCTGAAATTGTTATGAAACTGCTCAAAGTTCCAACTGAAAGCCTTGTCGAAAAAACAAACGGTAACACCGCAAGAAAACTTTATCTTTATCTGCTGAAAAAGCACACAACACTGAAAGTAGTTGAAATTGCTGAAATTGCCGGAATGAATTCTACCGCGGCAGGAGAATTGATAAGGAGATTCGGCAGAGAAATCACAAAATCAAAAGAGTTGACAAGTATCCTAAATAACTCGGAGAAACTACTGCATGAGTAAATTCATATATAAATATTGCGCCCTGACCCCTTTGATTAATATCCATCTGAATCCGGTTCGAGCGAGAATACTAGATAATCCGGAGAGTTACAAATGGAGCAGTTGTTCACTCTACTATAAAAATGAATTGAGTGAACTTGTGGATCCGACAATGGTGCTTGAATATGCGGGAGGAGTTGATAACTACAAATTTATATTGGCAGAAATGATGGAGGACAGTCCACCGCCTGAAGCGGTTTACGGCAAGTTCTCGATACTTGGACAAGCCGCATTCAAAGAAAAAGTTCTTCGGCAGATCGATGACACAGAAATAAGCAGAAAAGGTGTCTTGGAATACAAAAGATTAAAAAGTGCCGATCCGGATAAAATAGCTGAAATTGTTATGAAACTGCTCAAAGTTCCAACTGAAAGCCTTGTCGAAAAAACAAACGGTAACACCGCAAGAAAACTTTATCTTTATCTGCTGAAAAAGCATACAACACTGAAAGTAGTTGAAATTGCTGAAATTGCCGGAATGAATTCTACCGCGGCAGGAGAATTGATAAGGAGATTCGGCAGAGAAATCACAAAATCAAAAGAGTTGACAAGTATCCTAAATAACTCGGAGAAACTACTGCATGAGTAAATTCATATATAAATATTGCGCCCTGACCCCTATGATGGATGCAGGCGAATCTATTTCCGTGCCACATGTGCACAGCAAAAATGTTAAAGGAGGTGTTAGATCTGCTAGAAAAAATGAGTTGCCAAAATAACTAAATTATTAGGAGGATATCATGAATGATTATACCGTATTTCTTGTTTTTGAGAAGAAAGCAGAAAAAATTTTAGAAACAGCAATAAAGGAGCATTGTTGGTATGTAAGCTCACCTCAAAATCAAGAGTTTGTTAATAAGTACCTTTCCAAAAATAATAAAGATGACGGTAAATTACTATCTCCATTTGTGTTTAATGAGAATAATTTAGAAAAAACCTTTGTTGATATTGTTGCTGAAATAATGGATCATCATAATGAATATACTGATCCGCCTGGGATAAAAGTGCTTGATGTATTTGGTATAAAAACAACTAGTAATATAGTGAAGCTGTTAGAGAATTATGGTTTTAATGTCTTAGTAGATAGAAAAAACGGGTTTAAAGCAATAAGGTCAGATACTTATATACCGTGATGGAGTGAAAACAAATATTAGATGCATTCATCACTCATCACCCTCTTGAGCATCGAAGCTTTAGCGAAGGTGGTTCACCGTCGCCACAGCGACACGCTCTCCCCCAAAAAGAAGTGGGAATTTTTAACTAAAATTAATAAGGATATAATATATGAACTACGCTGAAATACTGAGTTACGGGATGCCAGGATTGGGTTTCCTGCTCGCACTGTTTACTTTTGGTCTGATCAAACTGGAACAGAAAAAGTCAAAACCCCGAAAGCCTATTCTTGTTGCGATCTATGTGTTTCCCGCCCTTTGACAAAAAAGACATTACAAATAGAATAGTTGTGTTTTGTTGTTCATATAACAATTGCCTATGAATGTAAAATGGTTGCTCGTTCTTACAATTCCGGTCGTCGCCATTTCAGCTGCGGTCTTTTTTTATCTCGATCACATTAACAAGGCGGATCTCCATGTAAGCTGGAACAACAATAATTCCGGAGCAAGGCAGACAACTTCCTACATCCAGATACCTGAAGGGGGATACAACGACCTTTTTTCTGAAATGCTCGGCGAAAAGAACTGGGAGACGGCAAAAGACCTTTACAAAAAAGATGCCGGAATATCAAAATTCCTTCCCGGCGACATATTTTCAGTGACCACATCCGGAGACAGGATAATCTCATACGGACTTCACAATTACAGGAACCGTACCTCCGGAGAGAAGATATCCTTCACTAAAAAAGGAAGGACCTATGTCCAGTCACGGTCAGAAATATCACTTGAAGTCAAAACTGTCGTAAAATACATGAATATAGAAAAGACACTTGCAGAAGATAATCCTGTAATATATCAGCTTGCAAAGGAAAGGCTCGCATGGGACTGGGGAATACTTGATAAGCTTCTTCCGGGCGATTCGATAGCGTTCATGTTAAAAGGGATTTTCGATAAGGACATACTCGTCTATACCTTCGGAATACTTGGAATTTCGGTTAAAAGTGCACGAATGGGCGATTTCACTCTCACCGCATTCAGAGATACATATTACGGAGACTATTTTGTGACAGGAAGCAGAATGATGCTCTCCCCTCAGGAACTTTTCAGGGCACCGATAGACTGCGGACGGATAACCAGCTATTTCGGCTACAGAAAAGACCCGTTCAACAGATCGAAGAAATTCCATCACGGAATTGACATAATCGCCAAGACCGACGCTCCTGTAAGAGCCGCCGCAGGGGGGACCGTACATTACATAGGTTATAAAAAGGGACTCGGCAATACAATAGTCGTAGACCACGGCAGCGGAATAAGGACAGTCTACGGACACCTCAACAGATTCCTTGTATCAAGCGGACAGACCGTTGCAAAAGGAGAAGTGATAGCCGGAGCCGGAAGTACAGGCAGATCGACATCGACCCATCTTCATTTTTCTGTCATGATGAACGGAAAGAATGTCGACCCGCTCCAGTTCACATACGAAAGAATATGGTTCGCACCTTTTGACATATCCGGCGAATTCAGAACAGTATCAGTCTCCAGAGCCGTATATCTTGAAGAAGCGATAGCAAAGAAAAAGACCCTGACAGTGGATGAAAGATATGCCGACCTGTCACCGATGAATTAAAACTTTTCAGGAGAAATGAATGACACCCCAAATTGAAATACTTCCTCTAGGCGGACTCAAGGAAGTCGGAAAGAACTGCCTCCTAATCAAATATCTGAACGAAGCTGTCATGATAGACTGCGGAATGGGATTCCCCGGCAATGATGATTTCATGGAAGATGATTTTTTCATTCCCGATTTTGACATTATCGACGAACTTGAGATAGACCTGCTGGGCTGTGTGATAACCCACGGCCACGAAGACCATATCGGAGCTGTCCCTTATCTTCTCCAGAAATTCAACATCCCCGTCTACATGACCCCTTTTCCTGCCAAAGTGCTTGAAGAAAGGATCGCCAAATACGCTAAATACAAAACAATAAAGACTGTCAGCGCAAAAAAGACACCTGTTATAAAGATCGGACCTTTTACAATAGAGATGCAGGATGTCCCCCACTCGATCCCGGAATCCAAGTTCCTTATCATAAAAGTTGCAGATTATACCATCGTCCACACAGGCGATTTCAAAAGTGAAAGTTCCAGAAATTCACCCTTTAAAGGGAAAGTCCCAGGCAAAGTCGATATACTTCTCATTGAAAGCACCAATATCGAAAGCGCAGGACATGCTGAAAACGAGAGATCTATCACCGGGAACATAGGTGAAATAATAGAAAACGCCCGTGGAAGGGTCATTGCGACATGCTTTTCATCTAATACCGCAAGGATAAAGAACATTATTGACATCTCACTTGAAAAAGGAAGAACTGTCGCACTTCTCGGAAGGAGCGTGAATTCATACTCCGCGATCGCTTCAGAACTCGGGCATTTGAAACTGCCGGCCTCGGTCATTACAGACCAGTCAAAGATAAACAGGGTTCCCGAGAACAGGCTGACACTGATAGTTTCAGGTTCACAGGCCGAACCCAGAAGTGTAATGAAAAGAATGAGCCTCGACATGATGAAATCGGTATCGGTAAAAATAGGCGACACGATATTTTTCTCTTCAAAGAACATTCCCGGCAATGAAATATCAATAGGCAGGATGATCGACAACCTCGTTGAGAAAGGGGCTGATGTCTATTACGAGAACACAGATCATATTCATGTCTCAGGTCATGCAAAACAGGATGATATCATTAAGGCTTTCAATGATATAAACCCTGCGCTCGTAATTCCCGTGCACGGCCACAGAAGATTCCTTGAGCTCAGCGCAAAACTCGCGGACAGAGAAGGTTTCAGCTCAACAGTCATTTCGGACGGAGAAATGCTTGTCTACCGTAAAAACAAACGGTATGCCGTCTCCCACAAGTTCGATCTGACAGTAAAAGTGGTCTCAAACGGCGATCCGGATATGGTCGACATCGAGAACATAAGGGAAAGAAAAAAGATAGCAAAAGCCGGAATCATGACAGTGATGATGACAGTTGATTTCCTTTCCAACACGCTCCTTTCCAAACCGCGGATAGTATCTTCCGGTATTGCTTCAGCTTCAAGAATGAAAAAGATAGACCGGGAAATAAAAGACCTTATCGAAAGTTATTTCAAAGAAGAGATCCCTGATGAACCTTTCTGGAAGGATGTCGAAGAGGAGATCCGCATAAGGGTCAGAAGACACCTTCTTGCAATACTCAAGAAAAAACCCGTCGTAAATGCCATTATCGTAAATCTCAACTGATCTGGTGCATCTTGAAACTCAGCAGGGAATTCTATCTTCAAAGCGCTCTTACTGCGGCAGTTGAACTTCTCGGGACATATCTTGTAAGGAACATCAGCGGACATTCCGTCATATCAAAGATCGTTGAGACCGAAGCCTACTGCGGCCCCGGGGATAAAGCCTGTCACGCCTGCAACAACCGCAGGACAAAAAGAACGGAAACAATGTTCATGGAAGGCGGACACGCCTATGTCTATCTCATTTACGGACTGAATCACTGCCTGAACATAGTGACAGAAAGAAAAGATATTCCCCATGCAGTTCTCATCCGTGCAGTAGAACCCGTTCAAGGCATTGATATCATTAAAAATAACAGACAGCTCATAAAAAGCGTCCATGATCTTACAAACGGTCCGGGGAAGCTCACAAAAGCGCTCGGAATAGACATGGACCTGAACGGTTACGACATGGTTGAAGGCTCTGAACTTTTCATTGAAAAAGGACTGCCCCTGAAAAGATCCGCCATCGTCAAGACGGCCAGAGTCAACATTGATTACGCCGGAGAGTACAGAGACCGGCCATGGCGCTTTTACATCAAAGACAATCCTTTTGTATCCAGAAAATAGATCCACATAATACAAAAATCTAAACGCACCGAACAACAGACATCACCATACTGAACAACAAACAACAAAAATGCGCACAGATTTCATCATAGTGAAAGATGCGCAACAAAACTTGACAAAGATTTCAGTATAATGAAAATTGCAAAGGATGCTGTTCTTGATGTTTTTACGGAGGTATTTGAAATGTTTGATATTTTTAAAAAGTTTAATTTCTGGGACGGAACGGTTACCGGTTGCGGAATTGAGCGTCCTGATTATATTTCAATGCTTAATTCCATGCTTGAGCCGAAAAACATCATCACAATAACCGGTGGAAGAAGAACAGGCAAAAGCGTTGTCGTAAGACAGTTCATACGATATCTGATCAATGAAAAAAAAATTGACCCGGCAAAAATATTTTATGCCAATCTTTTTATTCAGGATATTGACTTCATGAGAAAGTCCTCAACATTCAAAAAGATTTTAAATGAATGGAAAAAGAAGTTCGACCATGCTCCGGGCGAACGGCTTTTTATTGTTATTGATGAGGTTCAGGAAATTGCAGACTGGGAAAAAACGATTGTTTCTCTTTATGAGGATTATACTGCCGATCACAAAATTATTATCACAGGTTCGAATGCAAATCTGTTAAGCGGTGAACTTCACACATACCTTGCCGGAAGAAGCTTTGAACTGACACTTTATCCTTTATCTTTTATAGAATACTGTTCATTTCTGAATAAAACTCCGGATAGAGCCGCCTGTATTGAATATCTGAACACCGGCGGAATGCCTGAAGTTGTTAAAGTCGAGGATGTTTTTGCAAGACAGAACCTCGTTTCGGCAACAGTGGATTCAATAATAGTAAGAGATATAGCAACAAGACATCAGATCAGAAACATCCCGCTTTTAAAGAAAATGGCCGATTATTTCTGTTTTTCACCGGCAGATGAAGTTTCAAGAACAAGAATATCAAATATTTTAAAAGACAGTGGCGAAAATGCTTCGATAAATACCGTTTCAGAATATATGGAATACTTGAAAGATGCTTTTTTTATTCACGAATGTCCTGTCATGTCATATAAAAAAGGAGACATCCTGAAAAGCGTTCCCTTAAAAATTTATCTGAATGATAACTCTTTTGCAAAAACAGCCGATGAACAAAGTGATTTCGGAAAACTACTTGAAAACATTATATTTATAGAACTGAAAAGACGCGGGTTCAAAGTAAAGACTTTAAAAACTCCCGGCGGTGAAATTGATTTTATTGCACGGAAAGGAAATAAGCTGCATTATTATCAGGTTGCATATCTTGTCGGAGAAAAAGGAAGCACCGTTTATAATAGAGAATTCGGGAATCTTATAAAAATAAAGGACCACTATCCGAAAACCGTTCTGTCAATGGATGAACTCCTCCATCAGCCTGTTGAAGGAATAAACCATGAAAGCGTTGTTGAATTTCTTAAAAACCCGATCCTTTAAATTCACACTCCGAACCTTTTAACTGTCTCTCTCACCCTTTCCAGCCACTGAGCTCTGAAATTTTCAGGGCTGATCGCTTCTGCATTGGGAGAAAGTCCGAGGATCCTCGCGGTTATTTCGGTGAAATCAGCGACAGGAAGAGTCAGGTCGATGACATTTTTTCCGTCAACTTTCCTTTCTGCCAGCTTCTGGTGCGGATGCCAGTGCTTATTTCTCACAAAATGGAGGATCGGCTCATGGAACCTTACCGTGACATCGACTGTTTCATCGTTCTTGAATATCCCGTAACCTTCATTCAGACATTTTTTCAGCATCCCCCTGTCTATCTCCTTTTCAAAAGGCTCGGCATCCGCAAAAACACCGAGAACCCGCGTCATCCTCGAAACGAGAAAAGTTTTCAGATGCCTGCTTCCTCTGCACCATGCGAGCACATACCATTTTCCGCTGTAATTTATAATATGCCACGGCTCTATTGTCCTTTTGGATTCAACACCCGCCGCATTGGAATAACTTATATCGATTGCGGTCATAGTCTGCATCGAATCTATTATCCTTGTTATTATTTCCGCCTGAAAAGGCTCTGTCTCGGCAAATTCATAGCTTATCCTTTCAGAAATATTACCGTAACTTTTCAGATAGATGTCTTCAATTTCGCTAAGCAGTTTTTTTGAAACTACCGGCACAAGAGCAAGATTCTGCGCCATCTTCGATGCAAAAAGGTAGAAAAGAAGTATTTTTTTATCAGCATAATCAAAGAGATGCCACGGTTTTCTGTAAATGTAACCGCCTGCCTCCGCAGAATATCCTACAGGCGCTCCCATCCGCTTCATCTCCTGAACATCACGCTGGACCTGCCGCCCTGTTATCTCAAAATGGTCAACAACTTTTTCCGTCGGGACTTTTCCGTTTTTCAGGATCTCATTGTGCATGAAAACTATTCTGTGAATGCTGGACATCAGGCTCTCCTTACATAAAAATTCAGCTGAGCATATCATATTTTCCAATCTACGACAACATGTGTCGCAATGTATGAATAAAATGAATGCTGTGATCTACAGAAAACACAGGAGGAAAAATGAACCCTGACGAATTGCTCAAGACAGTCTCAGAAGGTGACATCATCGTTTTTGAAACCGCAACACCGGTCGAACGCATCAGAACTGCATGTCTTCTCAGCGTAGCCGCATCAAAAAGCGGCAGAAAAGTGATGCTCTTTTCAAATTACAGCCCTGCGGCAGACATCCCCGGAAAGATATTTTCCATTGCATCGGGGATCGACGAGAACAGAATGGCTTCAGGAAACCTCGATGACTCTGAAATAAACAGTCTCTGGAGAGAGCTCAGGCACATATCCGAATTTCCGATCCTCATAAAACACGGAGATGTCGGATTCGATGAACTTACAATTCATATTCAGGAAGAACGGACCGTTGATCTTGTTATCGTTGAGAATATCTGCCGTAGCGGACAATGCAGAACCGTGAAAGAATCCATTTGCGAACTGAAGAAAAATATTACTGACAGAGGCTGTGCGGTTATAATACTCGAATTGAGAGCATCAGCTGATGACATCCTTCATTGAATACCTGCCGGGTTTCTTTCCGGCGAGAAAAAGAGCCGCTTCGATAGCGCCGTTTGCAAAAATGTCCCTCGTCAGCGCACGGTGGGTGATCTCTATCCTTTCACCCTGATAGCCGAATATTACCGTATGCTCTCCCGGAACATCACCGCACCTTATGCTGTGGTAACCTATCTCGTTAACCGCTCTTTCACCTGTAATGCCGGACCTTCCGTTGACAGGTTTGAGCTTTCTTGTGCTCTGACCGCTTGAAATTATCTTTCCAAGCTCAAGAGCCGTTCCTGACGGGGCGTCCTTTTTCTTATTATGATGGGTCTCAATTATCTCTATATCGGCATCACCGGTGATAAGAGCCGCTTTTTTCATTATCTCAAAAAGGATGTTCACACCTCTGCTGAGATTTGATGTATGCAGGACCGGAATTATCTCCGCAGCGCTTTCAAGGCTCACCAGATCTGATATTTCAAGACCAGTAGTGCCTGAAATGAAGGGCTTTCTGTTGCTGACCGCCCATTTTAAAGCCTTTTTGAAGCCTTCAGGAGAACTGATATCTATGACAGCATCAACATCTCCGGCAGTCACTCCTTCAATATTTTCAAAACCATCGGCCGTATCCACTTTGTGTGTCACCGACATCTTCCCCGTTTCATCTGCTATCCTTATGACCGCTCTGCCCATGCGGCCTGAAGCTCCGTTAACCATCACACGAATCATTGACACCTCCGTAGGAAAGAAGTTCATCCTTAAGACTTCTTGACATAAGTGCTTGAAAATTCTTCATTATATCAGCATTTTCATACAGCACTCTGTAAAGGGTCTCTGTTATCGGCATCTCAACGCCGACCTTTTTTGAAAGATCATACGCCGATTCCGTTGTGGCAACGCCTTCCGCCACCATAAGCATACTTTTAATTATATCATTTATTTTTTCACCTTTCCCGAGTCTGATACCGACCTGTCTGTTCCTGCTCAGGTCGCCGGTACATGTCAGAACGAGGTCGCCTACTCCGCTAAGCCCCGATATTGTAAGAGGATTTCCGCCAAGAGCTATCACAAGTCTCGTTATTTCAGCGATCGAACGCGTTATCAGAGCCGCCTGTGTATTCTTTCCAAAACCCATACCTTCAAGAATTCCGACAGCTATAGCAAAAATGTTTTTAAGAGCACCCCCCAGTTCGACACCTATCACATCAGTCGACCTGTAGATCCTCATGTAGCCTGTGTTAAAATACTGCTGGACGACATGCATATCCTCTGAGTTATAGCTTGCAACAACGGCGCAAGTAGGCATTTTCATTGCAAGTTCTCTTGCAAAAGTAGGTCCTGAAAGAACGAAAATGTTCCTGTGGTGTTTGCGGGGAAGTATCTCTTCAGCGACCTGATACATCATTTTAAGTGTTTTGTTTTCTATCCCTTTGGTTGCTATAACGATAAAAGTACGGGGACCTATCATATCTTTCATTTTCTTCAGAACATCTCTCATATACTGTGAAGGTGTCGATATGACTATCATATCTTTTGAAGACGCGGCTTTTTCAAGATCTTCCGTGGCAGTTATGCCATGATTAAGTCTTATCCCCGGCAGGAAAAGTCTGTTTTCCCGGTCAAGGTTCACGCTTTCAACTATCTCAGGCTCCCTTGCCCACAAAGTCACCTCATATCCTTTTTCAGCAAGAAGCGCAGAAAGGGCTGTACCCCAGCTTCCGGCTGATATGACACCCACTCTCAAACTCATTTCAAACCTCCGGTGAAAAATTCGGTCAAGTCATTCTACTATTAGGAGTGTTTATGTCAAATTACAATAAAAAGTTGATTTCACGACACTTGCCTGTATAATCCCGCACGGATTTTGATTATTTAGGAGGGTTTCCCCCATGGCTAGAGTAACTGTTGAAGATTGTTTGGAAAAAGTTTCCAACAGACTGGAACTCATAATACTTGCCGCAAAAAGGACAAGACAGCTTCTTGACGGTGCAGAACCGCTCATTTCCAATGCAAAAGGCAACAAGGAACCGATAGTTGCCCTCAGGGAAGTCGCTGCCGGTAAGATCAAGCTCGCCCGCACCGAGTCAAGAATAAGAAAGCATGTACGCAGACACCGCAGAATATCAAGATATATCAGGAACCAGAACGAAGACTGATGTTTGTTTTTCCAGGATTCAATTCCAACATAGAGCACAGGAACAGGAAATACCATATCCAGACTGAGGTCAATTCCGTCGACGGAAAACATAAAGTGAACACTCTTGTGTATCTTTCCGGCAGCATATATCATTCTATAAGTTCAGAACTTTTACCTGAAGACTGCATAAACAGGGAGACGTCTGTCTCAGCGATAAGGCGGCAGCATAATAAAATAATAAGGAATCTTATATCTGACCAGCTGGAACCTCAGAAAAAGACAGCAGACAAAGGAATGGTCGATTTTGCCGGACTGTATAATGACACAGATATATTTTCGTGCAGCGGCAGCTGCCTCTCCGATGCCCGTGAAACATATAGAAAACTCATTGTCAGAGCCGATGAGGAAATAACCGGACACGGGTAGCGGACGGAAGAGCATAAAAATTTAAAAAAAGGTTGACTGTTAGTACAAAATTTGATAAGCAGTAGGCGAAGAAAGTTTTTGGTGTTTAATTGGATAATTTTTTGATAGGTAGAAAAATGAAAGCGATCACAAACTTACTTATCGTTGTTTTTGTTGTTGGAATTCTCACTCCGGCCTATGCTCAGGACAAACCTCAGCAGACCGGCATCAATCTCAAGGTCGGCGAAAATTTCTATTTTGAAGGTAACATCAAGGAAAACGCCGCTGACGAAAAAGAAGAGTCCATGGCCGAGATCCAGAAGACGCCGTTCTACAAATCAACATGGTTCATCACCGTTGTTTCTGTAGTTGTAATAGCAGGAGCCGCTGTAGGCATCTACTTCGGGACCCAGGTTGAGGAACCGGAAGGAAAAGTCATTGAATGGGACAATTAAAAGTTTAAAAATAACAGGAGGATTTTAATGAAAAGAACTCTTTCGTTGCTTATGTTCCTGATACTGGTCGGAACATTTGTTTCCTGTGAATCTGGAAATACCGGCAACTTTAAGATCAGCTTGAGACTCCCGATCGACATGGACGCTGTATGCGAATATCTTCCGGATGGAATATATCAGGAAGAAGTAGATCTAACTTATTGTATAAACTCCACCGATCAGATAATGCTCACGATCTATTCAACTAGTGATTTGTCGGAACCTTACACAATTGTTGACAGAAAGCTTATTGAAGTTTGTATTTCAAAATATCAGGGCGGCAACTGTGTCGGGAACAATTCAGGCGGCAAGTCAGAATTTATCAGATCGCTCAAAAAAGGAAACTATTACCGTTTCTTTGTTGAAGTCACAAATGCCAACGAAAAGCTCAAGATGACTGGCGGCATAGATGGTGTATATTATGATGATGATGAAAACTATGACATTGATATCTTCCTTGGCGCGACCGGTGACTTTGTAAGGGTTGTCGGAGACAGAAGCGATGAAAGGAACGATTACGACTCACTTAAATCATATTTTGAATCAGGCGGATCCAAAGGTTCTGCAGCTGTAGCTCTTAAGAACGGCAGGATTTATCTTTCCGGGGGATACAGTTTTGATTATGAAGAGACTATGGACAGGACCATGATATTCAATATGGGAAGAATTTCTTCAGATGAGGTCAAAAGCCTTCCTGTTCCCCTCATGGACCACGCAGCTGCACTTCTTGATGACGGTTCGGAATCCGGCATCGTTGTTGTGGCGTTCGGATCTAACGACAGTGGCAATTCAAATTCAATACTTGCATACGACCCTGATTCAAACAGCTACAGAACTCTTGGTCTGAAAGACAATCTGACCGGTGCAAAAGCGATATCCATCGATGGTGATGTATATATTATCGGCGGGTGCAACGGAAAGACAGGATCCAAAAAAGTTTATAAAGTATCAAAGACCACTCTCCAAGTTGAAGACTTTTCAACACTTAATACAGGACGCTGTTTCCATACTATCGCAGATGTTTCAACAACAGACAACGCAGGTGCAGTGATACCGAGGATCCTTGTTATTGGCGGTTCTACAGATCAGGACGGAAAAACACCGGTCCTTGACAAATTCGCCGAGATCGTGACTGTAAGCAAAAGTACCGAAGTCGCGATATCAGACAGAGTCGGCGGAGATTCTGCAGAACTTCTCACAAGAGGTCTTATTGCCGCAGCGGCAACAACTATAAGATTTGACGACCTTGAACAGATCCAGAAGGCTGTTCCTGTAGTCGGCGGATACTTTCAGGATGGAGAAGCTGAGAATCTGAGCCTCGTGACAAACCCGAGTCTTTTTGTTTTCAGCGAGACCGGACAGAACAAGTGGACATATGATGTTAACGGTGCTCCGAACAGATGCGCAAGACCTTCCATGGCAGCGATCGGAACAACCGAGAAAAGTGCTGCTCAGTATGCAGCTGTAAACTGCGGTTCAAGTGAAATATCAAGAGATTCGGATGCAGATCAGATCATTTTTGTTGTTCAGGTGAAAAGATCATACAGCTCCGATCTTGAACAGAACATTTTCAGTGCATCTGTCAAAGAATCACTCATGGATGAGAACAAGGATATTGACAGCGGCAGTATGATAGTTGACGGACCGATAACAGCCAACACTCTCGGACAGGCTTTTGCTTTCGGTTCACTTTTCGTATATCAGGTAAGCGGATATTCAATACCTTTCTGATACTTATTCAGACATCTATTTTTAAAAGGGGGAGTTTTCCCCCTTTTTTTATTTTTAGTAGTTGACATCCTTGCTTCTATTACTATGCTGTTGATGTTTTTCAGGAGTAGGAATGAAACGGTTCTTCATACGCACATTCGGCTGTCAGATGAATGTATATGACAGTGAAAGGGTGAGTGCCATGCTTACAGCAAGAGGCTGGACAAATGTACCTGAAGCCTCATCCGCAGATATTATCATAATCAACAGCTGCAGCGTTAGAGACAAACCTCTTCAGAAACTTTTCAGCTGTTCAGGAAGATTCCTTCCTCTTGTAAGAAAAAAAGGCGTTAAGATCTTCATAATGGGATGTGTAGCACAGCAGCTAGGAAAGGAAATAATCGAAAAAGCCCCCTATATTAGCGGTGTTTTCGGTCCCGGAGCTGAAGATATGATACCTGATGTTATTGAAAAAGGACTTTTCCCTTTCGTTTCAAACAGCACCGATCTTCTTGAACGGGAAGAAATATTCCCTGTTGATTCAAAAGGTAATTTCTTTGAACAATACACTTCATCTATCACGGTTATGCACGGATGCAATAATTTCTGCAGTTACTGTATCGTTCCGTATGTAAGAGGAAAAGAGGTCAGTAGAAAAGCTTCATCGATACTGGAAGAGATCGACATTCTAATATCAAGGGGTGTTATAGAAGTGACTCTTCTGGGGCAGAATGTAAACAGCTATAAAGATCCCGTGACCGGCATGGATTTTACGGAGCTGCTTTATGAAGCGGCAAAAAAACCGGGACTTGAAAGGATCCGCTTCATGACAAGCCACCCGAAGGATTTTAACGAGGATCTGGCTGCTGCTTTCCGTAACATACCTTCACTTATGCCTCATCTGCACCTTCCGGCTCAATCAGGTTCTGACAGAGTGCTCGGAATGATGAACAGAAAATATTCGACTGTTGAATATCTCAGTAAAATAGAACTTGCAAGAAAGCACTGCCCCGACATAGCTCTAAGCAGTGACTTCATTGTAGGATTCCCTGGGGAGACGGAAAAAGATTTCGACAAAACTCTAGAACTGATAAATACTGCCGATTATGATGTCATATTCGCATTTGCATACTCGCCCCGCCCCGGAACTGCGGCATCGCAAATTGCCGATACAGTTCCGGAAGATGAAAAAGCATCCCGGTTGAACGCCGTGCTTGAACTTCAAAGGAAAAAGATCAGAAAGGTGCGAGGAAGATATCTCGGCAGAACGGTCAAAGTGCTGGTTGAAAAAGAAAGTCCTAAAAGCGGAACGCTAATGGGCAGAAATGAACATAATCTTCTTACACACATTATTGACGCAACAGATGCCGACAGAGGCAGGATAATTGATGTCCGCATAGATGAAATCCTTGAAAACACTCTCAGAGGAAAGAAAAATGAAAACAGTTAAAATGAAAATATCAGGTGTTTCAATAAATGACCCTGTGATGGAGCCTCTCATAATCCTCAAAAGCCGTAAAGGGGAAACTTTTCCTGTATCCCTTTCGGGTGTTGACCGCCAGACCCTTCTCAAGGCAATGATATCCAAGAACACAATACATTCAGAGATCGTTTCAAAGCTGCTTGGCATATCAGGCGTCAGCATTAAAAAGATCGTTCTTGACAGGTCCGCCATCAACAAGCTGGGGGCCTCCATTCACACGGAAGGAGGTCAGTTTGAAATGTCTGCAGGCGCAGGAATTCTGCTCTGCCTTGAAACAGGAATAGACATAACGGTGAATTCCGAACTTTTTAAAGAATCATCATTTTTCAGGAACAGGATAAGTGAAAAAAGGATCTTTGAAGACCTCGACAGACTTCTGAGCTCCGGAGGATCAGACCAGGCATTAAAAGCACACGATCAGATTAAGGAAACAGTTCAGTGACAAGGGTCAGAAAAAGTGATTTTTGATCTAAATTGCATATCATAGACCGTTAAATCATGTTTTTTCCGGAGAAAGCCATGCGTCTCATACATTTAAAGGACATCGCAACACTCGGCAACATCGCAATAGGTTTCGGATCATCTGTTCTTGCTATAGAAGGGCATCTGGTTGACGCCTGCTACCTTATGATAGCCGCTTTCGTTTTTGACATGCTTGACGGGAAGATAGCCCGCCTGACAAAGATGAGCAATCAGTTTGGAAAAGAACTTGATACCATTGCGGACCATGTTACATATTCAGTATGCCCATCTTTCATAGTTTATGCATTCTACAGGGAAATGGGCGTTATGACAGCCTTTGCAATGGGACTTGTTCCTGTTATTTTCGGATGTATAAGGCACGCAAGAAATCAGGTATATGATGTAAGTTTTCCGAGATTCTGGCTTGGAACTCCGAGACCTGTATCGGCTTTTTATACCGTAGCTGTAATAGGGACACAGCTTTCAGAGATCGTTCCTTATTATAAGATCATTGCCATTCCGGTGCTTATCTGGATAGGCTATAACAACCTTTCTTTCAGACCGTTCCTGGCCCATCACGGCAGAAAATTCAATAAACCGCTAAAATTCTTCATGACTGCCGCTGTCATTGTTCTCTTTGCGTCAGGCGTGGCAACAGCTCTAACGGGAAAACCGTGGCTTCTTGACTGTGTTCTTTTTGAAATGCTGGTATATACCTTTCTCGCACCTCTCATCTATGATCCGTGGGACCTTGAAGGCTATCCGGAATATGTTAAAAAGAAAAAGGAAGAGATCGCTAAAGACATGCAACCGCACAGTTGAGGTGGTGTTATGATAAAACAGGGAGTGATACTTGCCAGCGGACTAGGCAGCCGGCTTAACAGCGAAGGAAGAAACGAGCCCAAACCTCTTATGACCGTAGGCGGAACAGCTCTTATTGAAAGAGTTGTGTCTCTTATGCGATCGGCCGGAATAGAGCATATTGTGATCGTTCTGGGCTATCGCAGTGACCAGATGATAAATTTCATCAGGGAAAGGAAACTTCAAGGTATTGTCACTGTGATAAATGAAGAATACAATAAAAAGAACGGCATATCACTTCTTAAAAGCCGGGAAGCCCTTAAACCAGGCGAACCGTTCCTCCTTTCAATGTCAGACCATATTTTTTCCAATGATTTCTTTCCTGAATTCATAAAAAAAGCCGAACCCTGTCTCACTGAAAGCTCCGTTATACTTTCAGTCGACAGGAACATTGAAGGTGTATTCGATCTTGACGATGCCACAAAAGTGTTCACGGAAGGAGATAAAATAACAAAGATAAGCAAAGACCTGAAAGCCTATAACGCCATAGACACAGGACTGTTCCTTTGCAGTCATGATGTCTTTTCAAAACTTGAGCAGATCTACAAAGCGACCGGTGATGTATCCATCTCTGACGGAATGAAGGCCCTTGCTGATGAAAGTAGGTTCACCGCATCCGACATGACAGGATATCTGTGGCAGGATGTTGACACGCCTTCAATGAAAAATGAGGCTGAACAGCGGCTGATCGACAATCATCTCAGATCGGTTGATAACGATTTTTTTTCTGCATCGTTCTTTAACAGACTTGCAAGAGAGTCGGCTCTATATGTTTTCAGCAAGGAAAGGCCCGAATTTAAAATGATAGAGCCGGCTTTCTTCATACTTGCGGTTTTCATTTCAATACTTTCA
>JAKLDO010000033.1:9690-32938 GCA_022703485.1 bacterium | reverse complement strand
TTGAGCGCCTGTCGATAAATCTGTTGCAAAAAATTACCGTTCCGTCATAAACCTTCTGTGCCACTTGAAAAGAACGGAGATTGCGGAAACCGCCATGTTTCGGTATAAGATCATTCATGCTAACCCTCCCTGCAAACTGAAATTTTTATCACCCGCAACACCAAAAGTCAAGCTAACTGCTTGATTTTACTATAGTAAATTTGCTAAAGAGAATTATGCCGACTGATGTTGCTTTTATATTTTGAGTTTGTAAAATCACCCGAAACCAGGAGGATGATATGACCCTTTCGTATCCTTACATTTTTCTTCTTGCTGTGAGTCTTTCGATGGATGCTTTCGCTGTGAGCATTTCTGCCGGGATATCAATGCAGAGGGCTGACAGAAAAGAGGCTCTCAGGATCGCCCTTGCTTTCGGTATATTTCAGGCGGTGATGCCGACCATCGGTTTTTTCGGGGCATCTTCTTTTTACAACTACATTTCAAAGGTGGACCACTGGATAGCTTTCATTCTCCTTGCTTTCATTGGCGGAAAGATGATCGTCGAGGCTTACAAAAAAGGTGATGAATGCGAAGTGTTCCCCGACGGCCTGTCGAACCGGCATCTTCTTATCCTTGCAATAGCGACAAGCATCGATGCTCTGGCCGCAGGAGTGGGACTGAGCATCCTGAGCACCGAAATACTGATACCCGTACTGCTGATCGGACTGACAACTTTTCTGTTCTCATTCTTCGGATTCACATTCGGGATCAGGCTCGGATGCAGATTCGGCAACAGAATGGAGATGATCGGCGGAACGGTCCTTATTCTGATCGGTCTGAAAGTCCTTTTGGGAGATCTTTTCGGGAACTAATCCTCTTTTATAGAACTGAAAACCGTTTCGGCGGCTTTTTTGCGGCTCATGAGCTTGAGCATGGAAGCTGCGAACCTGTTCATGAATCTCGGCATTACAACGGCTTTGCCATTAAAAAGCCCGTCGATCGCCTCAACTGCAGCCGGATAGCTTTTTCCGATCGTTGATTCAACAAACTTCGACCTTGACTGTCCTGCACGGCTGACAAATTCGGTATCGGTATATCCCGGACAGAATGCACTGACAACGACTTTTGAACCTGTCTTTTCAAGTTCTGTGTTAAGTGCAACGCTGAAGTTCATGACGAATGCCTTGCTCGCGCCGTATGCCGCATAGAACGGAGTGGGATTGAAACCTGCAAATGATGCGACATTCATGATGTATCCGCAGTCTTTTTTCACCATATCTTTCAGGAACATGTTGGTCAGAGCGGTGAGCGCGATGATGTTAAGCTGAAGCATTCTGTCAACTTCTTCCGCCTTCTGGTTCTTGAAAAATTCGTACATGCCATAGCCTGCATTGTTCAGAAGCACTTCTATGTTTTCATCTTTTGTCATTTCATAAAGTTCCTGCGCGGCATCAAAACCGGAAAGGTCCATATCGATGACTTTGACATTAACCCCGTATTTTTTTTCAACATTTACTTTAACTTCATCAAGCTTGTCCTTTCTCCTTGCCACAATGATAAGATCCATTCCCTTTGAACCGAGAATGTCCGCAAAATCAACTCCGAAACCACTGCTGGCGCCGGTTATAAGAGCTTTTTTTCCTTTAAAATCCATAGATTCCTCCAAAAAACAGACCGGAGATATTTTAGAATTTTTTTATGATTATTGCCAGATTTATCAGTTCTGAGAAGTTTCTCCAGAAACCTGCCGGAAGATTTCAATGCGGATGTCTTTCAGCAGAATGCAGTATCTCTACATCACCACCAATCCGCAACCGGAACTGCCGGAATCTTTTTTGTCTTCATCAGCAGTTTCATCTTCATCTGAAACATCATCATCAGTATCATCTGGGTTTTCACCGGTTTCAGGGTCGTATTTCATTAAGACTATCCTTCCATCATTGTTGAAATATGCAATATAAGGATTGTTTTCATTATCGATCACCAGTGAAGTTGCAAAGTAATCATAAGCACTTTTTTCTTTAGAAAAAACATCTTCCCAACTTCCATCAATAAATTTTTTCAGCTTAATTGTCTGATTAATTGTTTCGCCTTGATTCTGCTCGAAAAAAGACGCATAAAGTGTGTTGTGGCTATCCAACTCAGCACACATTACATTTACAGATGTTTCTTTGCTCTGGGCATATTCAAAAATTTTTACCCATTCTCCATTTTCCATTCTTACAATTCCATTTGCGGCGGCAACATAAATAGTATTTCCATCGCCGGTTATTACTTTTACAGGCCATTCTTTAATTTCAATTTTTGAACTCACCGATTCCCATGAAGAACCATTATATTTTTTTAATGTAACAAAAACATCATGAGACTGCGGATACCAGGCATTGTATGCTAAATATATTGTATTATCACTGCCGAAACTTATACTGTTAGATCCGGAATAGTGAGGCTGTTCCGGATTAAAATCAAACATCGGTTCACCGACATAAACCCACTCACTTCCATTAAATTTCATCACACTTGAAGGTGTGTATTCGTATTCTTCATCTGCTGTTTCAGAATAATCTTTACAAACATCGGCGGAACACCCGCTGAAAGCAAGATAAGGAATGTTTTCTTTGCTGAATGAAAGTGAAACCCAGTTAGTTTCAAAATCTGCGATTCCTGTTTTTCCTATTACTTTCCATGAATTATCAGAATAATCATATTTCATAACAATAAGATAAAGAAAAGAATTATCCAATTTCTTAACCGATGAAAGAGCTACATAAGGTATTCCTTCATTATCTAATTCAAAAGATATATAATTCGTCTCCTGATCGGTATAAAATACTGATCCTATTTCTGCTGTAAAATTTCTTTTCCCCACATCGGACCATTTCTCCCCATCAAACTTTGCTACAGAATAGTTTCCGTCTTGCACATAACCTGCAAAAACATTCCCCTTGCTATCGGATTTTAACTCAAAAAGTCTCATTCCCTTAGAAAAAAACGACGGATCACCGACTTCCACAAATGCACCTTTTGCATACATAAATCCTGAAAAAAACAGGACTGTTATGCAAATTATTATCTTTTTACTCATAATCCCCTCCATTTATCTGCATGAATTATTCTCCATAAGCTCATATACCGGCTTGAAAACGGTTTCTTTTATCCCTGCTTCAAGGTATTCAGGAATTGACTGTATCCCTTTTTCAGAATAGACCTTGATATAAAATTTCATTGCCGGAATAAAAAACTCCTCACCTTCACAGGTTTTCTTTCTCCACACCTTTTCAACACTGTAAACATAGATTGAATCGAAAACTTCTTTTCCGTAAACTCCGGATGCCGTCTGACCATTCTCAAAACTGTATCTTATGTTCTCAGATTCAAATCCCGCCTCATATTTCTCAAAATAGTTCAGGTTGGGAACAGATTCATAATCTATCCAGTTGATTTCAAGTGTTTTCACCTTACTGCTTGCAGTATCATAAACTATCTTTACAGGGATATCGCTGTCATTAAGCACTGCGCCATCGAGTATCCGTCTGTAATACACTCTTATCTCCGTTATCCGTTCAAAACTGTTTTCCTTTGAAATCGAACCGGAAGTCTCAACTCCGATTCCATCAAACATTATTTCGTTTCCGATTTCAGGTATTTGGTTCACAAACTCTTTCGCTTTTATTATAAATTCCTGTTCTATTTCTGCTTTTCTGCTTTCAACCGGATAATTCTGAATATCTCCTCTTGAAAACTTCTTAAGCTTTTTCGTCACTTTTCCGGCTGTTTCATCATATTTTGTAATATATTCTTCTCCAAATGAGCTTTCAATACTGCTCAGTATCTGTGCGGCTGAAGTATTCTTTGCGCTTTTAACATAAATATAGTCCGGTGTTTCTATCCATGAGTTTGTAAAACTATCGGGGATCTCGTTTACATCTAAACAACCTGAAGTTGCAGGTGTATTCTGATTTGATTCGAGGCTGTTAAGAAACATTTCTGCACTTTCAGAATATTCAACTGTCTGTGCTGAAAGCATAATGCAGGCAAAACTGATTATTGTGAAAATTATGTATTTCATTTTATTAGTCTCCACTGTAAGTTGGTTCTTCTAAATCAGTACATGCAGGAGGATTCAGACAAATCCTGAAAACTTCAGAATATTTTGCTAAATTCATAGATGCATTGCTGCCAGATCTATATGTGCTGTTCCACTGTTCCTCACTTCCGTCAAATCCGGTATTATTATCATATTTATATGCGATTGCAGCTTCAATTGAAATTGGTTCTATTGTGACATTATAAGCTCTCTGTTCAACAGCATCCTTGTATGCTTCCCATATCGGTTTATTATTTAAAACAACATCTTCCCAGAAAGTCTGATTAAAAAGAACACGATTCGAATCATTGCCGACAATTGGGCAATAATCACTTCCCGATTGATCACTTGTGAAAGGCTCAACTGTTAGAGAAACATAATCTGGATAGTAGTTGTTAGCATCCCATAAGCATCCGTTTTTTCCAGTATCGCCAGGGAAATATTTACCTGAAGAATACAACATGTGTGTTGATGCAAAACCGAAAATTGCATGAGGTCCGGAAGTGGAATCAAATCTATCACCGAACCAGTTAAGACCAACATTTTCATTATCATAAAAATATGTTGACGGCCATGGCTGAACCTGCGCACCATAGCAAATGTCACCGACTGCACTATTTGAACAGCATGGTTCTGAATTTATTGTTGTGCCATTTCTTTTACATGGTTTTGTTCCATGTGCAACTGGTTTCATTGTATTACATGACTGCCAGAAAACCCAGCGAGTGGAACCGGAATATGTATAATATGAAGGGAGAAGTACAGTATCATCATAATCTTTTATTCCTTTTGGGCGTCCATGCCCGGCATGGAAAACTACTTCATAATTGCTTTGAGCAGGGTCAACAAGCCATCCATAAAAAGGCGGCATACTCAATGCTCTTACATTCTGATCATGAGCAACACTTGAAAAAGTAGAAACCGGATATTCCAGATATTTATATGAGTTGCTATTTAAAACTGTGGATGCATTGTAAAGAAATCCATCTGAATTATCATGAGAACCTTTTAAATCACCGGCTTCAAAAAATTCGCTGACTGGGGGATAATCCTCAATCGAGGAAGTCCATACATCGAAATCAAACGGAACTCCGAATCGTTTATTATACAAATTAGCCGCATCTGTGTCATTTCCTACAGCACTGAATATCTGAAGCTCGTCCACATATCCTTCAAGAAGATCTGTTTTAGTAAGACCGGTTCCGTCAAGATCCATTCCGATTGAAGGAATCTGACCTGTTGTCATATCAGTGTTTGAAAGTATGTTGCTTATCGTAAGGTTGTTCCATTTCTTTGATCCATCTATCCAGAGCGTGACTTTAGATGTTCCAGGATTTGCACTGTCCTCTTTTATTGCAACTGCAAAATGATGCCAGTTCGAATCATATACATCTATTGTGCTTCCATTTGTGCCATCGACATAGGTCTGAAGCCTGTAGTTTGAGTTAATTCGCACCATGACCTGACTATCCCATATACCAAAAAGAAATTTGTCTCCTCCGGCATCCGTATTTTTTGCTATGAAACAGTCATTGCCGTTCGGTGCTGAATTACTGAATTTCACCCACAGACTGATCGTTATTTCATGATCACCTGATGCCCCGAGAGAGTGAAGAGGATATGTTCCGCCCATTTCAATATATCTTGTGCCGTCAAGAGCCGCAGCTCTTCCCTTGAATGGAGAAGTTGTCGAGATTGAGAACGGGTAAATTGCGCTGCCGCTAAGATTTCTATATTTGCCGAAAGCCTTGACTACATCAGCATGATCAGCAATTGAATTTGAATAGTTGACATAATTCAAAACATCATCAAAAGAATAATACAAGCTCCAGTCAGGATTTGAACCCGTTACCGCAGGAGCAGCTGAAACATTAAAAACAAAAAACATCGCTGAAACAATCAGCACTGATTTCAAAAACTTCATTTCTCTCCTCCTTAAAGAAATTGAAAGACCCGGTTAATCAGAACACCGGCATTCAAGGAGGAGATCTTCCGGATATTTTGAAAGATAAAGAAGTGAGTGAGTGAGTGAGTGAGTGAGTGAGTGAGTGAGTGAGTGAGTGAGTGAGCAATATCTGTGCCACAATGACCTCTAAATCAGACTGGCTTGTAATTTATTTAAAATTTATCGCATGGACTTGATGAATTTAACTTGAATTAAAAGTTTTGTCAAGTGACAATTATTTAGTTTTCTGTTAGATATTCAGAAGAATTCAGCTTATCAGTTCTGAGCAGAAGTGACTGTAAATTTCTGTTTGCCTGTCATGCCCGATTCTTCATGACTTATGGTAAATTCGACGGTTCCTTCCTCGATGAAATAATATGAGCTTGCATAATTTGCAGTCCATGACGAATCTTCCGTCTCCGAGTTCCATTCAACATCTGGAACGACCATCCAGTCAGGATCCGCCGTATATTCACAGCCTATGTTGCCGATCATCCTGACATTGTCAGCATTGTAGAAATAAGGAATGAAAGCGACCTGAGATCCTTCTTCGACTTCGATATCTGCTGAAGCGGCAGCCTTTTCAAATGTGTATTCATAAGGTGACCTTATCTTTGTCACGACCTTCAGACTTGCCGGGTCCTCAAAATTGAGCTCTATACGGTCTATCTCTTCTTCGGAATTCTTTGTGATCACTGTATATTTTCCCGGTTTTGACACTTTAATTGTAAGATCGGGGATCGAATATTCATTATCTCCCGTAATTATGACTGCATTCTCCGCAGGCTCAACTTTATGGTAGATCTGATCGTATCTGCCGATGCTCTCAGCACCTGTTGAATAGACCTCTATCCTGTGGGTCACAAGTGTCGGAAGTATCCCCGTAGACAGATTCCCTTCCGCTTCATAATCAGTATAAAGGGAATAGGTAAGCACACCGTTCTCGCCCGTAGAAGTATTGGAATCCGCGCTGAAACAGCCGGACATCATAAGAACTGCAATGAAAACAGGAACATGCAAAAGCTTAGCAATTGAAATTCTCATATCTTCCTCCATGAAAAAGAATTGAAACCGGTATTGAGTATCAGAGAAATAAATTTTTTATTGAAAAACTACCACTGGTATTCAACTGTAGCTACATACGCCCAGCTGGAAGTCATCGGAGTTCCTGAGATCATGTACGGACCCTGAATGAAGAAATCAAGATTGAGCATCGATGTGAATGTAAAGCCTTTCCACATGAATGACTGACCGAAGTAGGCACCGAGATTTTCACTAAGTCTTGTATCCTGAACTGTTATATCAGAATCTTCAGTTGTCATACGGTCATCTACAAGGTTAAAATCCTTTTTCACACCTGCTTTTATCGAGAACCACTCTACCGGGATGATATCCATTCCGAGCATGAGCGAAAGGGCGAAAATGTTGTCCTTTGTAGTTGTTACTTCATCGCTAAGCGGATTGTTGATCACTTCGTTTATGTTATCGACATGGTACAATGAGAAAAGGAGTGAAGGATGTATCCTCATCCATTTCTGCGGTTTGAGTATCGATGCTATCTTGAAATTCCAGAAGTATGTGTTGTTGACTATGTCAGCAACTTCTTCGTTGTTGGCACCGACAAGTGCAAGCTGTTTTTCATGTATTGGAAGAACTCCGAAACCTGTTGCAAGAACAAGGTCCGAATACTGTGATATTGCAAAACCGCCTCTTCCGAAGAACGAGAAATCAACATTGCCGTCATAAGTTGTGGTTCTGTCATATTCAAAAGAGCCTTTTGCGGTCTCGGTCATCCACTGGAAATTGAGCGCTATACCGAAATCAACAAAAAGTGAACCTTTTCTGTATGTCATTGACGGGTTGAGCTCTATCCTGTTGGTATCAACTTTATAGCTGTTGGTTGTTGTTGTAGTGCTATTCTCCTCAAAATGTCTTCCGAGAAGATATCTGAAATTAAGACCGAGCGCGAAACTGCTGTTGATGTTTGCGCCGAACGCAAGACCCATGAGGTGCTCTGTGTCAGGCATTGCAGGACCTGTAGGCTGAAGAACAGTCATGATCTCCTGAATATCGACCATGTCCCTTGTGTTACCGTTCTCATACCATGCAGCGATGACCATACTCCTTCCGAGGAACGGGACTATGAGACCGCCTTTTGTGAAATTGCAGTCAATGTAGCCGTAACCTTTCTTATTCGCAGCAAGAAGTGAAGGAAGATAATAGCCGTCAGTCCTTTCATTTGTATCGGAAAGAACAGGAATGAGACCGAAACTTGTTGTCCTTTCAACTTCCTCATAGCTTTGTGCACTTAATACAACAGTAAAAAGAACGAAAAATAACGCTAGAAACAGTTTTTTCATTAACTTCTCCCCCAGATAGTTATTAACAAAACATGCTATAGATACAATTTTTTATCAGAAAAATCAATTCTTTACTTTCACATCAGAAAGGAAGCGGAACCGCATAACCTGCAAGTACGGAAAACACGCCGTTTCTACATTCAACATCATCCCATACTTCTGCAAAACCGAGTGTATATCTTAAGTCAGCAACAAAAACGCCTACATTGGTATTTATTTCAACGCCGCCTCTAATAACCATACCGCCGTCGACCACATTCCTTCCGAGCCCTATAAAAGCAGGGTTTGTGTATGCAAATGCAACATAAAGTCCTGCACCGGCAGTAATCCAGACCATATCGTTGACAGGTATTATACCGTTTGCTATCACGGGAATTTCAAAATATTCCCATGAAAAATCATCATCACCTTTATCTGTGAAATTCAGCTCTGCCTGTAATGATAAATTCTTAATAAATGCATATTCAAAGAACAATCCGAAAAAATATCCTGCATCCGGATCACTGTTATTTACATCATCTCCCCAGAAATGAGAAACATTCAGACCCAGCTTCACACCGGCAAGTGCCTTTTTTCCTTTTCTGTTCATAAATCTCTGGAATTTTGAACCGCCTTCATCGGCAGGCTGTGACGCAGGCTCTTCTTTTACAGCTGTTTCCTGCTGTACAGCGGGTTCAGGAGCCGGTGCAGGTTCTTCAGCGGGAGCGACCGCTTCTTCTTTTCCTGAGTTCTCTTCCATTTTGTCTTCATTTGTCACAGGCTCTTCCTGAGCCCAGATGAAAGAAAAAACGGACAGGACAAATAACATAACAAATAATTTCTTCATAATTCCCTCCTCAAAATATAATCCACAAACATACGGCAACTTATAGCAAATAGGATTTAAATTGAAAGTTTTTATTGACTCGGGCAAAAGTACGCTTATTATCAGGCTGTTACTTATTGAAAGGTGTAATATGATTTTTCTTCCCGAGACACATTCTATGATAATGCGCAATTGTCCTGACCGTTCTACGGAAGGAATCGGCTGATCTAATTCAATTAACTGTTTGATTTTATCAGCCGTTGGTTTTACCAGCGGTTTTTTTTTGCTCAAATTAACAAAGGAGTGTGTCATGGGAACATATAAGACTTACGAAGAGATCAATGAAAAAATAAAGAAAGGTTGTGCTGTTGTCCTTACTGCGTCTGAGGTTTCAGCACTGTCAAAAGATCTGAAACCATCAGAGATCCTTAAAAAGGTGGATGTCGTTACAACCGGTACTTTTGCTCCGATGTGTTCAAGCGGGGCGTTCATCAATTTCGGTCACACAGAGCCTGCAATGAGAATGGAGGAGCTTACTCTCAACGATGTTCCGGCTTACGGAGGGATCGCGGCGGTAGATGCATACATCGGCGCAACCGCAGAAAAAAAAGATGACCCCGAATACGGCGGAGCACATGTGATAGAGGACCTGATAAAAGGCAGGAATATCTATCTTCGCGCTAAAGGGAAAGGAACGGACTGTTATCCCGGAAAAAGCTGGGAAGGCTATGTGAGCAAGGACAGTGTGAACGAGATCATCATGTTCAATCCGAGGAACGCCTATCAGAATTACGGTGCCGCAGTTAACGGAACAGACAGAACGATATTCACATACATGGGAGTACTGCTTCCGAAGTTCACGAACTGCACTTATTCAACAAGCGGCGAGCTGAGCCCGCTTCTGAACGACCCGTACTGCCGAACGATCGGTGTCGGCACCCCCATTTTCCTTGGAGGTGCGACCGGTTTCATATCAAGCGCCGGAACACAGTTCAATAAAGGCAGAGACAGGAACGGTGCGGGAATTCCTCTGGGACCTTCGGCAACTCTTGCTGTGACCGGAGACCTGAAACAAATGAGCCCGGAATTCATCCGCGCGGCGGTTTTTGAAAAGTACGGCGTAACTCTTTTTGTCGGACTCGGAATACCGGTACCTGTGCTTGACGAGGATATCGCGGCCAATGTCTCGATAAGGAACCGTGACATAGAGACTTTTATATTTGACTACGGAAATTCAGGAAAAACTGTCAGAAAAGTGAATTACGAAGAGCTTCAGAGCGGTTGTATCGATATTGACGGCAAGAAAGTCAGGACTGCTCCTCTTTCAAGTCTGAGCAAAGCTCACCGTATCGCTTCGATCCTGAAGGAAAGTGTTGCAGACGGCAGTTTCCGTCTTGCTAAACCGGTTGATCCTTTCGATGTTTCACAAAAACCGCTTCTGAAACTCGGACCTAGTACAGGAGGTGTAAAATGAGATCTAGACTTGTGCTTAATTTTTCAACTGAACTTGCCGATACGCCTGTCACTTTCTCTCTTGTGAAGGATTTCGGTCTTTCGATAAACATCCTTAAAGCCTCCATTCTGCCGGGTCGCGGCGGCGAACTGCTCATAGAGGTCGAAGGAAGTGAAAGTGAGATATCAAAAGGGATTGAGTTCCTTAAAAACAAAAAAGTGTCGGTGGAAGGGGTTGAAAAAAGGATAAAGTTCAATGATGCGGGCTGTGTCCACTGCGGAGCATGCACTGCTGTATGTTTTTCGGAAGCGCTGTCTATCGGTGCGCCTGACTGGCTGTTGAAGTTCGACTCGTCAAAATGTGTGGCGTGCGGACTTTGCGTAAAAGCATGCCCGCTGAGACTTTTCACCGTATCATTCGGCGGATAGAACAGGAACTATCTCAAATTCTCCTGATACTGCGATCCTGTCACCGATGACGATCACTGTGGAGATTATTTCAGGGATGCTTGCTGTGAATTGAAGTGCTTTTTCTATGTCACCTGTGCTTTTAACCATGTTGCAGACGGCTGTGGCAAAGGCATCTGCAACGGCACAGTCCCTGCAGCATATCACAACGGCATCCGCTTTTCCGAAAGACAGTGAATGTCCGACTGTGCCTGAAGATGTGCATATTCCAAGCGGCGACATTTCAGGCGGTATTTTCAGGGCGAGTCTGCCTGATAGAGCCGAATTTCCTGCAAGTATCTCGACAAAAAGAGGTTCTTTGAAACTTGCCCAGATGTCTCCGCCGTTCTCTACGACTATTTCACTGATATTGAACTTTTCAGCAAGATACCTTCCCGTTATTTCACTTGTGAGACCTGCTACAGCCGCCATCGGACCGACTTTTGCCTTTATCCCTGCAGCAAGCATTGACTGCACTTCACTTTCTGCCGAACTATCCATTTCAAGAGGCTTCAGGGAAGTGAGGAAAGATCTGTCTTTGGCAATACGGCTGTTCAATAACTCTCTTATCCTTATTATCTCATCTCTTGCGGAAACTGCCATTTCAGGAACGAACGACAGCTTGTCCACACCGATATGAAGATCGCTCTCGAACACTTCGACACGGAAGAATCCGAATCTGTTTTCATTGTGATCGCCGCGATATGTCCTGAACTGACCTTTCATAACTGCCTCAAACTGCTAAAAATTAAGGATTTCTACCCTGTCTGAAGAAATATATCAATAAAAATTGAACTGAACTGCACAGAGTTGCCGCAGATACAGTCATCTTACGGATCATACCGGGATATCAAATTTCTCCCGCACCCACGATCAGATGGTTCAAGCAGCAAGAAGCGGAGTCCAGAACATCGCTGAAGGAAGCCTTGCATCAGCAACGTCCAAAAAAACCGAAATAAAACTGACAAATGTTGCCCGTGCAAGTCTCGGTGAACTGCTTCTTGACTTTGAAGATTACCTCCGCCAGAAAGGACTCCGTCAGTGGGACAAAAATTCTCCGGAAGCACTTAAAGTTAGGTCAGACTGGTCAGACATGTCAGACTGGTCAAACTGGTCAGACGAGAAACTAGCCAATACGCTTATCTGTCTCACAAATCAGGCAAGTTATCTGCTATGGAAACAAATTCAGCGACTTGAAGAAGACTTCAAAAACAAAGGCGGCTTTACTGAAAAGCTTTATACCACCCGTAAAAAATCAAGAGGCTACTGAAAAACATTAAGAAAAAAGATGGTGCCGGGAACAGGACTCGAACCTGCACAGAGTTGCCCCCACTAGAACCTGAATCTAGCGCGTCTACCAATTCCACCATCCCGGCACGAAAGAACGGTGTCATTATACTCACGCGGTCTATGAGTCAAGAATTTTCCTTAATTACTTGCCAATACACCAGTGTTTTCTATAATTTCCGGTAAGTACGGCACTTCGGAGGGACAATGTCAGGCGCAATTATCGCTCTGGGCATCATGATATCGCTCATTGATTCTGATGCGGTTCTTGACAAGGCGGCGGAAAACGGATTTTTCTACCGAAATGTAGAGATCTCCGCTGTTGAAAAATGCAATGCACCGGACACCTGCGTAAAAATTGACAATAAAACCTATTCCATCAGGAAAAAAGATTCCGTCAAGGTCGTCCTCACCGCTGAAAAGGAAAAGGTCACCATCGACATCACACCGGAAGAGACTTTCATATCGTATTTCCTGTACATTGAGCACAAGTCCGGAGTCACAAGGATACAGATGAAAAGCAGGAATATCGTGATAGATCAGGGTGTTGCAAATATCTACCGTCTTCAGCTTTCCGCAACCGCACCGCAGGGACCTGTCATTTTGTGGGGCAGAACGCTCAAAGAACCGCCGGTCAGACCTTTCAGCGGATCGTTCGCCGGTTCGATCGATGTGCTCCGTAAAATGTACTCGCTTAAACCGTTCACAAGCGATGAAACCCTGAAGGATGCAGCTGAAATGGCACTTGAACGGGTCATGAAGGAAGGACTTGTCCACTATTCGGCAAAAACAGGCGGGATCAGGCACACAGGCGTTGCGAAGCAGGTGCTCGGTGAAAACCTCTACCGTGCGGAAAGTGAGGAGAAAGCATGGTCGATGATGGTGAAAAGCCCTTCACACTTTTATAATCTCATAAATCCGCAATTCTCGAAATACTTCCATCTTCAGAAGGAAAAGGACGGCATATTTAACGGTGTGCTGATATTTTCAGAGTGAATTCAGGAAATTAATTTTTAAGATATTTCTCGAACTCTTCGATTGTGAAATCCCTGCCGAGGAAATCATTCACCATCACTTTACCCGGCTTAGCTCCGCCGATGTTGAGAACGGTGTTGCGGTACTTGCCCATTATTACAGGGTCCATGAGTCCTGATTTCCTGATCTCTCCTGCAAAATCCTTCACGATGACAAGCGACCACATGTAAGTATAGTAGTTCGACGAATAACCGATAAGATGACCGAAGTTCTCGATAAGATGCGTGTCATCATACGATTTCCACGGGGAATATTCCTTTTCTATCTTCTTTTCAAAAGCGTGATGGTCGAAATTCACCGGGTCCTGAAGATAGATGCTAAGAGAAAGCATCGCAAGGTGCATCTGTCTGTTTATGTGAACGCCTTTTGCGAATTCGCTCGCTTTTTTCATGTTCTCCACAAGAGGAGCGGGGATCGGTTCACCTGCGTCATTCGTTGCAAAAAGCTGAAGTATCGAAGCATCCCACACCCACTCTTCCATGAGCTGTGAAGGCACTTCGACAAAGTCGTGCTGACAGTTCGTTCCCGAGAAACGGACATATTTCTGGTTCCCCGCGAATATCGAGTGGATAAGATGTCCGAACTCATGGAAAAGAGTCTGCACATCATCGTGTGAAATATAGGCTTTACCGTCTACAGGCTGCGGAAAATTGCCGATTATGGCGGCTCTGGGAAGCCTTACATCCTTGACACCGAGCTCATTTGTGAACATCGCGAAGTGTTTGTACTTGTTGTCTCTCGGATAAAGGTCGAAATCTATCATTCCTGTGACCTTGCCGTCTGTGAGGACATTGTATGACTGGACGCTTTCGTGCCACACATCCCTTTTCGCTTTTTCAAATGTCACACCGAATATCTTTTCAGCGACCATGAAAAGACCGCTCATCACCTTCTGTATCTCGAAATATTTCCTTGCATCCTCAGGATTGAAATTGTACTTCTCCATCTGGATTATTCTGGGATAGAAGAACCTGTCCCATGCCTCCACTTCAGCATCAGCACCTTTGAGCTCTTTCTTCTTTGCAAGTATCATCTCAAGGTCCTTCGCCGCATACACTTTTGACATGTCAGCGACTTTTTTCACGAAATTATAGGCATTTTCGGGATTCTCTATCATCAGTTTAGCCTGTGTGTATTCAGCCCAGTTCTTATATCCGAGAAGCTCCGCTTTTTTCTTTCTTCCGATCAGGAGCTTTGAGAATATCTCGGTATTCTGCGGGAAACCGATGTTGTGGAGGTTCTTGTACATCTCCATTCTGAGTGTATCGTCCTCGGCATTTTCCATCACAGGGAAATAATCGGGGTAATCTGTCGTGAGAACTATCGCACCGTCCTTATCAGGCTTGTGCCCTGCTATGAAATCAGCCGGAAGCCCTTTGAGCCTGTTCATGTCGGTGATCTTTATCTCTCTTCTGTCACCGCCGATATTGCCGTAGTATTTCTGCTCAAGGTCAGTGAGCTCAGCACTTATTTTCTTTATCTCCTCTCTTGTCTTCTCATCCTTATCGACACCGTTGCGTTTGAAATCCGCAATGACATCAGCAAGGAAATATCTGTCTTCACCGTTAAGCGATGCATCATCGGGAGTGATCGCGGCGAAAGCGCTGTAAAGCTCGTAATCGAGCGAAAGTTCAGTCGCCTGGTTTGCTATTTCGGATTCACATACCATTCCGGCCTTTCTCATCCCCTCTTCCGGGTGATTGAGCTGATAAAGCCCCGATTTATTCCACACATCGCTCTGCTTTATTTCAAGGATGTTGAAAAGATGAAGCACTTCTATCCCTTTTCTTTCTTTCGGGGATGATTTTATGTCTGCGGCAATGTTGGCGATCGAAGTCATCTCGCCGCGGCAGTATTTTACAAATGCATTTCCTGCCTTGCCGTAATCTTCGACTTTCTCAGTTTTTGTTTCAACATTTTTTGCCTGTGACTGCGTGCTCTGACTGGAAGCGCACGAAACTGACAGCATCGCAACTGCAAGCGCCGCCATCAGAAAAACAACCTTCTTCATCATCTCCTCCAAAAAGTGAAAAAAACATTCTGTTAAGTTACACCCTTAAAACTGATATGTCAAAAGTATTTGTTTTGACTTTTTCGGGGTTTTAGTCTTATCTATCTGCAACGATAGTGTTTTTCATTTTTTCTTAAGGAGGGGACCATGAAGAAGTTTTTTGTTTTTATGCTCTTTGTATCGGCTGTTTTCCAGATCAGTGCGGCTACAAGGACGGTATGTGCTGTCGGTTGCGACTACACTTCAGTTAAAGCGGCAGTCACTGCGGCTGTGGCAGGAGATACGGTACTTATATCAGCTGGCACTTATCAGGATTATAACATTCTGGTTGATAAAGATCTTACTATTGAAGGTGCAGGAAGAAATGACACGATAGTTCAGGCAAAATCGAGCGAAGGATACGCTAATTACAGAGTTTTTAATATTACTGACGGAACCGTAACTTTCAAAAATATGACAATAAGATACGGATATGCAAATACAGATAACGGCAGTGGAGGCGGAATAAATTTTGCAGGCACCCTGCTTATCGTAGACAACTGTTACATACATGCAAACGGATCTTACAGCAATGGCGGTGGAATACAGGTATCTGACAGCGCAGCAATAATAAACAAGTCTCTGATCCTCGGTAATAAAGCTGACGGGGATTACGGTGGCGGAGTAAGCGCTTACAATTCCGTAGTTACAGTTACTGAATCAACAATCAGCGGGAACAGCGCAGGATACGGCGGCGGAATATATGTCAACAAAGCAGAAATGAATATTGAAAAATCTGTCATTTCAGGAAATACAGCATCACAATATGGTGGTGGAATATACAATTACAATGTTTCTTCGACTAACATCAGAAATTCAACCGTGAGCAACAATTTTGCATACAACTCCGACGGTGGCGGAATTTTAAATTCAGGAGGCTGTTATATAAAAATTGATAACGGAACAATAGCAGGCAACTTTGCAATGGATCAGGGAGGCGGAATTTACAATAATGCATCTGGAAGAGTTGAAATGAGAAATACAATCATCGCTGACAATATGGCGAACAATCTTCCTAATGACTGCTTTGGTGTACTTGATTCATACGGATACAATTTGATCGAAAATCTCGGTTTTTGCGCTATCGGAACAGATAACTCGCACAATGTTCTGGGAAGAGATCCGAAACTTGAACCGCTTTCAACAAACGGCGGAAGCACTGCAACTCATGCAATTATCTATGATTCTCCTGCTCTCAATGCCGGAGCATGCACCGACATGTCCGGAAATACAGTGACCACCGACCAGAGGAACATAGGAAGACCGCACGGAACGACATGTGACATCGGCGCATATGAATACAGCGGAGAGATACCGGTCACAAAATATGCATGCTGGGATAACAATGAGGACGACATCTGCCAGCCTTTGACCGAGGATTTCAACGGTGACGGAGACTGCACACCTCAGGATTGCAAAGGTGAAGACGGATTATCATGCTGGGACCTTGACGGCGACAGGGCATGCGATACAGGTACTGAAGACTTCAACGGCGACAGCGCATGCACAATAACCGATTGCAGAGGAACACCCGGACCTAACGGATATGCATGCTGGGACCTTATTGCAAACCACACATGCGATGCCGATACAGAAGATACTAACGACGATGGATTCTGCAACATACAGGACTGTCAGGGAACAGCCGGCAGTGATGGCGCAGACGGATATAACTGCTGGGACCTTGATACCGACTATACCTGTGACCCCGTCGAGGACAAGAATGCCGACGGAGACTGTACAGTGGCGGACTGCCAGGGAGTTCAGGGCACTACAGGAGCCGCAGGCGTCAGCTGCTGGGACATAAATGCGAACGGATCATGCGACGCTGCGACAGAAGACCAGAACAAAGACACACAGTGCAACATCCTTGACTGCAGAGGAGCCACAGGTGCGACAGGAGCCGACGGTGCCGATGGAGCCGACGGTGCCGATGGAGCCGACGGTGAGGATGGAACTGACGGTACTGACGGAACGGACGGGTTCTCATGCTGGGACGGAAACACCAACCACATCTGCGACCCTGCTGAAGACCTTAACGGAGATTCGTTCTGCACCGTAGCAGATTGCAAAGGGGCTGACGGATTTTCATGCTGGGACATAGACAGTGACTACACCTGCGATCCGCTTGAAGACAGAGACGGCGACAATGCATGTTCACCTTCAGACTGCAAAGGAGACACAGGCAGCGACGGATCTGACGGAGAGGACGGTACAGACGGATCTGACGGTTTGAATTGCTGGGATACGAACATGAACGGAACCTGTGATAAAGCAACAGAGGATTATGACAATGACGGTGACTGCGATGTCATAGACTGCCGCGGAGCTTCCGACGGATATTCATGCTGGGACACCAATATGAACAGGATCTGCGACCCGAGCGAAGACATCGACGGTGACAGCAACTGCCTCGTTTCAGACTGCAGAGGGACTGACGGGAAAGACGGTGCTGACGGTGCTGACGGTGAAGATGGGACTGATGGGACCAATGGGACCAACGGGACAAATGGGACTGATGGTGAAGACGGGGAAGATGGTGAAGATGGGACCAATGGGACCAATGGGACAAATGGAACGGATGGGACGGATGGACTTAATTCGGCTATGAAAGTTTCTGATGAGCCTGCCGGAGAGAACTGCCCCGACGGCGGAAAGAAGATCGAGACCGGCGTCGACCTCAACGGTGATGCAGTGCTTCAGGAAGATGAAGTCCAGAGCACATCATTCATCTGCAACGGTGAAGACGGAGCTCCGGGAACCGACGGGACTGACGGCATCAACGGAAAGAACGGTTCCGGATGTTCAATGACAGCAGTCGGGAACAGCGAAGAACCATTCTCCGTGATACTCCTTTTTGCTCTCATTATGTTTTTACTTGAAATATATCGCTTCCCAACTAAATTAGTGAAGTAATTTTTCTTTCGGAGGAACTGATGCTCGGACTTGCAATTTCGATAGCGGCAGGAATAGTCGCCGGCATTATGATCGGCTTTCTTGTAAACATAGGGTTTGGAATATTCATCGGCATGTTCGTTGCGATAGGACTTTTCATATTCTTTACGAGGTATTTCTCAAAAAAGCTCCAGACCGTTTTCAGTGCCGCAAACACAGAGATACAGAAACAGCAGTTCGAGCGTGCGGTCTCCATACTTAAAAGCGGATACAGATACAACAATTACGCTTTTCTCGTTAAAGCCCAGATCGACAGCCAGATCGGAGTGATCCTCTACACACAGAAAAAGTTCGGAGAGGCGTATAAATACCTTCAGAACTCAAATCCGAGGATCATGATGGGTTATCTGATGCTCATTATCGGGCACATAAAGAACAACAAGACCCGCAACATAGACAACGACATAAAAATGCTTATACGGTTCAACAAGAAGGACCCGTTCGTCTATTCCGCAGTCGCATATCTCTATGAAGAAGAGCTTAATGACAGGGATAAGGCTCTGGAAATACTTACCAAAGCCGCAAAAGTAATGCCTGACAACCAGAAAATAATAGAACACCTCACCGCATTTCAGAACAATAAACCGTTCAAAATGGAGAAATACGGAGAGATGTGGTACCAGCTCCTGCTTGACAGAAAAGGGATCACAAGGCTCCAGAACAAGATGATGCGCGACCAGCAGAAAAGCATGAAGGTCAGAACAAAGATCAGATAACATCACCGCAACAGAAATCTTCCGGTCAATAATTTGTACTTTTCCGGCAATTTGATACAATCGCCTAGAAATTTTTTCTACTGGTCATGAAATGGGTTCCGCAGCAGATAAAAAAAGGGATGTATTTGAATTTTTCAAAGATAACGCCAAAGAGATCGGACAGAATAGTGAACTTGTCTCATCTTCAAGAGAGCTGGCGGGTCTGTTCGGCAAAGTTATCAGAGGATATTCACTCTATCCCAGAAGCAATCCTGCATTCACGAGATTTGCCGACCAGTTCACAGCGAAACTTGATTCAATTTTAAAGAACATAGCGACCATATCACTCAGAATAACCACCAAGGGATTTATGGTCGGAAGCACAGTTCTTGACACTACCGAAAAAGACCGCGAGATAGTGTTCTTCCTCTACAATGACGGACTCCGCGAGATATTTTTTCAGCGCGGCACGACAAGACATGAGATAGAACAGCTTTTCAATGTCCTTGCACAATGCACTCTTTTTGCAAACGAGGACTACGACCTGCCGACACTTCTGTGGAGCAGTAATTTCGATAACATCGGCTATATAACCGAAGACGAACTAATTAAACACAATTCGGCTCTAGGTGACATCGAAGATCAGGATTTTTCGCCTTTTAAAATAGAGGAGATCTCTGAAGGTCCAGGGTTTGAAGGCATGGGCGGGGTTGATGAAGATGAAGAGGACGGAGGAAGCGGCGATTCAAAGTCTGAAACATCCACAGGATCAAAATTTAATGATGATGAATTTGAAAAGTTCACAGCACTTATTTTTAAAGAGGGAAACGACATAGACCTTAATGAAAGAAAAGAGCATCTTGACAAAAGACTGACCAACTTTACTGTCGGAAAAATGGAAATGCTCAAATTTGAGGAAGCCCTTAAAAAGAACAGTGATGCATTCGTTGTCAACAGGTTTCTCCGCGAACTTTCGACACGGCTCATGAACAGTCAGGGAACACCGGAAGGTCTTGAACTCCTTGAAACGGCATCTTCTCTTTGGGAAAAGCTTCTTATGTTCGGTTCAGTCAAAGGAGCAATACTTTTCATAAAGACACTTCAGGCGATCGCTGAACAGCTTAAAACAGCACAGCCTGCCTACTCACAGAAAATAATGGAAGGTCTAGGATCATTGAAAGATCCTGAATTTATTGATGACATCTTTAATCAGGTGGAAGACCTGCCGGAAGCTGAACTTGAATCGACTGGAGAGCTTTTCTCTATGATACCGTCAGAAATGATCCCGCACCTTGTACAGAAAATATCAGATCTTGAATCAAAAGAGATCCGCGTTAAAGTTCTCGACAGTTTCAGCAGAAATATCATCATATCCGACGAACTGATAAATCTTACGAAACACGAAGACTGGAAAATTGTCAGAAATGCCATCGCTCTGATGAAAGACAAAAAAGATCCGAGGATCATCCCTGCAATAAGGAATGTCCTATCCCATCCTCAGAAACAGGCTCAGGTCGAGGCTCTCGGAGTTCTTCTTGAGTTTTCGATAGAAGAGGCTCTCCCTGCACTTGAAAAAGCGGTTTTCTCATCATCAAGGGACATACGCAGTGTCGCATTCAACAAGATCCTTGAACTCAGGAATCCGCAGATAAAATCGATCGTGAACAGATCAATGCAGGTCCACAACCTGAAAAAACTTGAGGAAGGCGAAACGGAGGTCTATTTCAAAACCCTGATAGATCTAAGAAGGGACGATCTTTACGACCTTCTTGCCAACAACCTTTTCTGCGATGACCAGTCAATAAAAAACAAGGCTGTTGCCGCCATGATAAACGCCCCCACTCTCACACCTTTTGCAAAATTCATTGCCAGAGCTTCTGATCAGAACATTCTTCTTAAAATGAAAACAGATGACCTCAAACTTTTCTGCAGACTTTATAAACCGGAGGTGTACAGTGAGCTTCTCCCGGTACTGGAAAAGCTTTTTCATGTAAGCGGATTTCTTTTTAATAATGGAATAACCACCGTTAAAGAGACTGTTTTCAGAGCTCTTACAGCTTATATTGAACAAAAACAGGTAGTAGATTTCTTCAGAAAAGGAATGTCTTCAGGCAATAGAGAAACTGCAAAACTTATTGAAAAAATAGCGGCAAAATACATATGAGCGAAGAAAAGAACGCAATATCCTCACAATTTTTCGAGAACTCAGACCGAATAGAACGGTTAAGAATGTATGACTTCATTCTTGTTTTCAATTCACTATTGAAATCTCTGCGGCTTTACGGACCTGAGAACGACACTGTCGAAAAAAACATTACAAAGGTTGCAGAAAGTATAAAACTGTTCTTCATTTCAGACAAACTGATGGGGCTTGCATATAACGGGAACGATTTTCTGATAAACGATGTAAGAGTAAAGAAAAAAAGGAATTCACAGATATCTTTTGATGAACTTCAGGATTTTTTTGTCAATCTGCAGGTCGCGACCATTTTCTTTCCCAGAGATATAAAACCGCGTGAAATCGTCGAATTTCTTCTGACAGGCGCTGAAATAGCGAAAAAGAACATGAAGACAGAAGATGTCTTTGACCACTTCTCACAGGTTCTCAGATCCAAAGGTTCCAAGATCGAAATAACAAAACGGGATGACTCAGGTGAGGATGATCTTTTCACGATCCTTGATAAAAGCCAGATCGCAAGGCTCATATACCGCAACATGATAAACGATCATCAGCTTTTCAGGCAGAAGATCAAGGAGAACAGACCGATACCTCTGCGCAAAGCGATGAGAAATGTGCAGAACACAATAGACCTTCTTATGGACGGAGCTCAGGATTCTCAGGAATCGCACCTTCTCACACTTGCATCGCTTAACAGTCTCAAAGGTCGTTTCATGGCGACACACCTCGCAAATACAGCGATACTCAGTGTGGCAGCAGGCATCCAGCTCGGAATAGACAAAGACCTTCTGACAAGGATCGGTGTCGCAGCGTACTTCCATGATATCGCAATAGCTGAAGAGGTTAAAGGCGAGACGGTGGAACACTCAAAACCCGGATTTGCATATCTGAGCAGACTTAATTCGCTGAATTTTGCAATGATGGAAGCTGCCATAACAGCCGGACTTCACCACACCACTTACACTTTTGACGGAGAGCCTGTGCCTCCGGAAAAGCCAACTATGTCGACTCCTCTGGGTGAGATAATAAAGGTCTGCGATTATTATGATCTTGTCACAAGATGGTGGCCGGCAAGAAAAACAATACCGGTAAAAAGACCTGATGCCATTGAAAATGTTTTCAAGATGTCTGAAATGAGATGTTTTTCAGGTATTACGGGAAAAGCTCTTTTCAGCGCTCTCGGCATATTCCCTCCCGGTACGGTCGTAAGAGTCACAGGAAAGAACCGGCTTGCATGTTCACTCGATGTTTTCAGAAGCACTGGACAGAAAAGCAGAGCCGCTGTTCTTGACAGCAGAATGAACTTTCTGGGAATAGACAGATTCTTCCCTCACCAGCTTGTTGAAATACCCACGGGACTCCATTTCAAAATACCTCCTCTGACCATAAAGAAAATACTGGATTCATTCGATCCAGAGGAACAAAAGGACTTGACTTGAAAAGTTCTTTCCTTACCATATTAAGTGTGTGAGAGTTTTAACCTGATCGAGGGGAACGCCATGAAATCATTTATTTTCATCATCATTGCAATCATTTTCTCTATTTCCTGCACAAGTGATGATTTGGATCTCGGTTTTGAAGAGGGAGGATCGTGTTCAGTACAGGGTGAGGAACAGTGCAACAGTGATAATTCCGCTATTCTTATCTGTACTAACCTTGTATGGACCGTAAAGGAAGTATGCAACCTCAATTTCGGAGAGTTCTGCAGACTTTCAGGAACAGTCTATTCATGCAATGACACAGGAAATACGGGCGATACTGGCGATACCGGTGACACCGGTGACACAACTGATACAGGTGACACAGCTGATACAGGAGACACAACTGATACAGGCGATACATCTGATACAGGTGACACCGCTAACACAGGGGATACTTCAGATACTGGAGACACCGCAGACACAGGTGATACGGAGCCGGGAGCACAGAATTGCAAGGAGATCATGGACTGCATTGATGCATGCCCAGGAGG
>JAKLDO010000033.1:0-9680 GCA_022703485.1 bacterium | reverse complement strand
GCAGACACAGGTGATACGGAGCCGGGAGCACAGAATTGCAAGGAGATCATGGACTGCATTGATGCATGCCCAGGAGGCGACAGCGCCTGTATAACGGAGTGTTACGATAATGCTGAGGAACAGGCGCAGACAGATTATACCGATTTCTGGACATGTAACAGCGATAACTCATGCAGCGGAAATCCGGGATGTCTTTACGAACACTGCAAGGATCTCGGAATAGAGTGCGGTGAACTGAAAGAGGTCGATTCAAGCTACTCTGCCCCTTACGGAACAGCTAGTCTCAGTGCTATATTCGAATATATTGTAAGTGATGCTGACGGAAGTTCACTTTCATCAGAGAAATTAATTGAAACATACTTTATCTCAGGCACTATCGGTTCAGGAACTTTTAACAATCCGACACAACAGGGGATATTCAGTTATGCTGATTACATTATAGACGCCGTCGACGGAGATGTGATCCAAATGGTACAGCAACCATACGCTAACAACGGTTCAACCAACCTGAACCCTGTCGTTTTCATGATAATACCGGTCGGAACTACAACAGGTACCGTTACTGCAGGACTTACAAATTCCGACAAGGTGAGCCTTTATGTCGCCGATACCGCTAATGGCAAGGTATCATGCATACATGCATTCGGTGTGGGAGATGTGAGCCTTACAGATTTCAACACAGCCCTCGGTGCAGCAGGAAGGATAGCTTTTACCGCTTCAAACATCCAGATGTATAATCCCAAGAACGCTCCGGTATACGGTGGAGATATCAGCGATACCGATTTTGTGGCATGCGCCCCGAGATAACAATATCGCGTAAAACGAAAACAGCTCCGGGGAAAACCATTATAAAATAATACCCGTATACGGCTAACCATATTTCTGTTACACTCGCCGCTTTCTGATGCACCCAGTACCCCGATGACATTCCGGCTTTTTCAATTAAAATAGAGAAAAAATTGAAAACGGTCACAAAAACCATGAACACAACAGCTTTTACTGCACCATCCTTAAAATACCCGCTTATTTTCCGGGCGGACAGGAATATGAGAAATGAATATACAGCACTCAGGCATATTATTGCGACAGGGAATCTGAAAGAAGGAACATACAGTATCGATGAAGGATAGAAAGTACCCTGTGAGCTGAAAAACTTTTCGTTGACTACTTCGAGCAGAAAGGATGTGCCGGTAACAGCAAAAAATGAAATAATATTGGTCCTGGAACTCAAAAATCCCCGGAAAAGAAGAATAAATGATGCAAATACAACTGCTTCTATGATCACATGGCTCTCCACAGTCATCTCCTCAATATATTGAACTTATCTGAATCCTACTGTTTTCACATTTCTTTGTCAAAAACAGTCTAAGATTAAAAAATTGTTTGATTTTCTCTGTTTTTATGGTAAAAACCGCACGGAAAGTTCTTTTTCTAATTTTCTCTGCATGCGGTAATACGCAGGTTTCAAAACAGTGAGGTTAATATGTGGAGTGGCAGAGCTAAAGATATTTTTTTAAAACTTGAACCCGTTGCAAACAGAATGGGGCTTAAGATCGTTGAAATGGACCTTCCGACAGGTATGAACGGTGTGTTCAGGATCTATCTGGACACCCTTGCCGAAGGAACTTCAATATCCATTGATGAATGCTCAAAATTCACTCCCGTCGTAAGCGATTTCCTTGATGCGGAGGACATGTTCAATTTCAGGTATTATCTCGAAGTCAGCTCTCCCGGCCTTGATAGACCGGTACGCAGATGGGAGGACCTTCACACAGCGATAGGAAAAACAGTGAAAATAAAATTTACTGAACCGGTACAGGGAAGGAAGAAAGCGACAGGAACGATAATTTCTGTCTCTGATGAAAAGAATGAATTCGAACTTGAGACCGATGGAATAAAACTGACTGTGGCAAAAGGATTTGTTAAAAAAATAAATATTGTTTGGAATGGAGACAAATGATGGATTTCAATCTAAAGGAACTTGTTGACCAGCTTGTTAAAATGAAGGGCATTAAAAGGGAGCTTATAGTGGACATCCTTAAAGAAGCCCTTTACCGTGCAGTTCAGAAAAAGCTCGGAACGGATGCCGACATTGACATTATGTATGATGATTCCACAGGCGAACTTCAGGCGTTCTATTTCAGGGAGGTCGTTGAAAATGTTTCCGATTCACAGCTTGACATCTCACTTGATGAAGCCCTCAAGCTGAACCCTGAAGCACAGGTCGGTGATACTCTTGGCGTAAAGATGGAAGCTGATGAGCTCGGCAGGATAGCGGCACAGGTCGCAAAGCAGGTTATCATCCAGAAAATAAAGACCCTTGAAGGCGACATCGTCTATAACGAGTTCAAGGACAGGCAGAACGAGATAATCACAGGGACAGTGAGAAGATTTGAAAAAGGCGGCATCATCGTTGATATCGGCAAGACCGAAGCATATCTCCCCTACAGCCAGCATATTCCTTCAGACAGGTTCAGAGTGAATGACAGGATAAAAGCCTTCATCACTGATGTTGTCAAAACACAGCAGGGATGCAACATACTTCTGAGCCGTATAAGCACTATGTTCCTAATAAAGCTTTTTGAACTTGAAGTCCCTGAAATAGCTGAAGGCATTGTAAAGATAGAAGGTGTGGCAAGAGATCCGGGACACCGTTCAAAAATAAGTGTCAGATCAATAGACAGTGATGTCGATCCGGTCGGAGCATGTGTTGGCATGAAAGGATCAAGAATACAGAATGTCGTTCACGAGCTCAGCGGTGAAAAAATAGATATAATCCCGTGGGATGAAGATTCAGTTAAATATATCTGCAACACACTTTCACCGGTGGAAGTGTCACAGATCATCATAGACGAAGATGAACACAGCATGGATGTCATCGTTCCTGACGATCAGCTTTCAGTTGCGATAGGAAGAGGCGGCGAGAATGTCAGACTTGCAAGCCAGCTTACAGGATGGAGCATCGATATACAGAGCGAAAGCCAGATGGGAATGATGCTGGAAGAGGCGAAGAGAAGACTTCTTTTCATTGACGGCATAGATGAAAGCATCGCTGATTCTCTCATAAAGCTCGGGTACACCACACTTGAAGACCTTACAACAGTTGCTCCGGAAGTGCTTTCCGAGCTTCCCGATATCACAACGGAAAAAGCAAAAGTGATCATCGAGCAGGCAAAGAAGATGCTTGAGAAAGGAATGGGTGTTATAGATATTGATAACGCTCTCGAGGAAAAGCTCAATGTTCCGACTACAACACTCAGGTGCATTAACGAGGAACTTTCTGAATATATCGCGGAAAAGGGATACCACACTCTAGCAGATATTCAGAGCGAACCTGATACAGAAACTTTTGCAAAGAACTCTGAACTCAGTCTAAGAAGAGCCCGTCAGATCCGTTACAGTCTCCAGATGCATATCGATGAACTTAATGGAAAATCAAAAGGCAAGGGTGGCAAAGTGAATGCCGATGCATTCTTTGATTTCAGCAAGATAGATGAAAATGGAGAAGATGAAGAAAAATAGTGAAAGGACCTGTGTAACCTGCAGCGGTGTCACAGAAAAGGCATCAATGCTCAGATGGGTAAATATAAAAGGAACTGTTTCTCCCGACTGGATGCAGAAGATCGAGGGGAGGTCTGTTTACACACATTTCAGCAGAGACTGCATTGAGGGTCTTATCATGATGAAAAGGCTTCCATCCAGATTCGCTGAGGAATTTACAGGTTTCGCTTCCGGGAAAGAGGAAACCATGGCATATGTAGCTGAGCAGGCTAAAAGATCGCTTGACCACTTCATATCTCTTTCACTTAAAAGCGGAAACCTTGTAAAGGGACAGGAACTTATCACCGTGCATGCAAAGAAAGGAACCCGCTTCAAATACTGCATAGCTGCATCAGACCTGTCGGAAAGAACATTCTCAGGTATTGCCGGAAAGCTCAGCATACCGGTCAGGAGAACATCTATAAACAAGGAGACTCTGGGACTCATGATCGACGGAAGGCCTTGCGGAATATTTGCACTTTATGAATCTGAACTTTCGGAAAAGGTCCGTTTTTATTTGGATTTAGTAGAAAATTTCATTTCAGGAGATATTAATGCGCATCAGTGATCTATCAAAAGAGATCGGAAAAACTAACAAGGAAGTGATGGACTTTCTGAAATCCATCGGAAGTGAGTATTCAAGTCATTTCAAAACAGTTAATCCGGACGAAGAGAAACATGTCAGAGACCATTTCTCCGGAAATAAAAAGGCATCGGCACCCGTTGCAGGTAACGAAGACGCATCAACTAAAACTGTTACCACTCTGATAAGAAAATCAGGCGCCAGGCAGAAAAGTTTTATTCCTCATGACCAGAGAGATTCCGCTGAATCAACTACTTTTTTCAAAAATGAAGCCGAAATGTCATCTGACACTGCCGTGAATGAAGACAAAAAACAGTCAGGCGGAGCCGCTTCTTCTGAATCCGCCGAAACAGTCAAAGATAGCAGTACCAAGGAATTGACATCCAGTGAAAAACAGCAGGAGGATCACGACAGAAAACTGCGTGTAGAGGATGAGGCCAGAAGACTTCTTCAGGCTGAACAGCCTGAAGAACAGAGCGAAAACGAGAAAAAAGAGCCTGCACCGCTTAAGAAAGATGACAAAAAGAAGATAGAGATCCTTGATGAGATAGACGAGGAGGAAGATCTCGTAGATCCCAAGAACAAGCATAAAAAGAAAAAGGTCATCATTCCTGAAAGCGAAGTTCCTGTAGTTACCGGCACTCCCGCACCGAAGTATAAGCCGAAAAAGAACATTAAAAATGTAGATCCTGGAAATATTTCCCAGAAAATAAAAGGAAAGATTAAAGGTCCCGATATTGCACAGTTCATTGAAGATCCGTATGCGGCACAGAATGAGATAAGAAGAAAGAAAAAAGAACACAAGAAGAAAAAAATGCTTCCTGTCGCTCCTCCGAACCCTACAAAAGCGATAAAGAAGATCCTCAAGCTCGAAGATACCGTTCTCGTTTCAGAACTTGCAAGAAGAATGGGCATAAAAGCTTCACAGCTCATTTCCAAGCTTATGCTAATGGGAGAGCTTGTAGGGATAAACGACAGGATAAACTATGACATGGCTCAGATACTTGCAGAGGAGTTCGGCTTCACAGCTGAGAATGTAGCTCTCAGTGAAGATACTTACATCGAGGTTTCACAGACAGTTGAAAGCAATCTCCTGCCCAGACCTCCGGTGGTAACTGTCATGGGACATGTCGATCACGGCAAAACAAAACTGCTTGATGCGATAAGACATACCAATGTGGTTGACAAAGAGGCCGGCGGAATAACTCAGCACATAGGCGCATATTCCGTTGAACTTGACGGCAACAAGATCACATTCCTCGATACTCCGGGACACGAAGCGTTCACAGCAATGAGAAGCAGAGGAGCGCAGGCGACAGATGTTGTCATACTTATCGTTGCGGCGGATGACGGCGTAATGCCTCAGACGGTTGAAGCTATAAATCATGCTAAAGCCGCCGGAGTTCCAATAATTGTAGCTATAAATAAAATTGATAAACCGGATGCCAACCCCCAGAAGGTGAAAAATGAACTTCTGAAATATGAAATAGTTGCCGAAGAGCTCGGAGGTGAGCATCTTTTTGTAGAAATATCGGCAAAACAGAGGATCAACATCGAAGGTCTTCTCGAGGCAGTGCTTCTTCAGGTCGAGATAATGGACCTTAAAGCAGACCCGTCCAAACAGGCCGAAGGTATTGTGATAGAATCTAAAATGGATCCCGGAAAAGGTCCCGTGGCAACAATGCTTGTGAAAGACGGCACCCTCAGAATAGGAGATCTCATCGTCACAGGAACTTCAATGGGTTATGTAAGAAGCATGATGGATTGGACCGGAACCCGTGTCAAAGAGGCAGGACCTTCCATGGCTGTTGAGATAACAGGACTTGATTTTGTTCCGCCTGCAGGCGAAAAGCTGCATGTCTTCAAGGATGAGAAGAAAGCTAAAGGCCTTGTGGACCTGAGATGCCAGAAGCTCAGAGAGAAAAAACACGAGAAAGAGGCAAAAGTATCGCTTGAGAACCTGTTTGACAAGATGGAGACTGGAGATGTCCAGGACATCAATATCGTAGTAAAAGCTGATGTCGACGGTTCAGTAGAGGCGATCATTGCTTCTCTTAGAAAGATAGAACACAAGAAAATGAACATCAGGATAATTCACTCCGGCGTCGGCGGTATCAACGAGAACGATGTCCTCCTTGCAAGCGCTTCCAACGGCATAATCGTGGGATTCAATGTAAGGCTTGATAACAAGGCAAGGCAGATCGCGGCGGCCGAACAGGTTGACATCAGGATATTCTCCATAATTTACGAGCTCATTGATTCCATTAAGTCGGCTATGTCGGGAATGCTTGCTCCTATAATTCAGGAAGAGTTCTCAGGCAAGCTCGAGGTCCGCGATATTTTCAAGGTCGGCAAGGTTGGAACAATAGCAGGATGCATGGTCGTAGAAGGAAAGATCATAAGGAAAAGCAAAGTAAAGGTCATCAGGGACAATGTTGTTGTATATCAGGGCAACCTCGGAACCCTCAAGCGCTTTAAAGATGATGTCAAAGAGGTCAAGAACGGATTTGAATGCGGTGTCACCGTTGAGAACTACAATGATATAAAGATCGGTGACATGATCGAGTGCTATATTGACAGAGAAATAAAGGATGAGGTGCTTTAATGGCCGGTGAGATAAGGTGCAATAGAGTTTCCAATGCAATAAAAAGATTTGTCAGCACTCTTATACTCAGCGAATTCGGAGATTCTCCGGTGTCAATGGTCACTATACACAAAGTGACCGTTTCACAGGACCTTAGAACGGCAAAGATATTCTACACGATATTCGGAGCTCAGGGACATGATGAAGCACAGGAATTCTTTGACAGACAGACAAAGAACATCCGTTTTAAAGTCGCTTCACACTTGAAAAATCTTAAATTTGCGCCCGAAATAAAGTTCGTTTATGACGATTCCGTCGAAAAGATCATCAGACTTGAAAAAATATTTGAATCGATCAAATCGGAAAAAGGACCGGAAGATGCAAAGTGAAAAAACATTCCGGAACATTGACGGTCTTATTGATAAAGCGAAAGTAATACTCGTTGCAGGACACGAAATGCCTGACGGCGACTGCATGGGAAGTTCTCTGGCACTTGCATCCATCCTTAAAAGATCGGGGAAGTCCGTAACTGTTTTCAAAGAGGACAGATATCCTTTCAACTATATGTTCCTTGAAGGGTCGCAGGATAATACAGATGCTCTGCCTGAAAATGACCCTGATCTTTTCATAATCCTTGATTCAGGCTCTCCGGAAAGGGTGGGACCGAGACTTTTTGAAAGAATGCAGGCATCAAAGGCGCCGAAAGTGCTTTTTGATCACCATGTCCAGAGCGATGACAAGAAGACCTGGTATGATGCGGCATATGTCGATGAATCGGCATGCGCCACTTCAGCGATAATATACAGATGGGCTAAAGATCGCGGTATAAAGCTTGAGAAAAACGAGGCGGAAGCGATCTATGCAGGCATTATAAGTGATACGGGTGGACTTAAATACGGAAGCACCGACAAAGAGGCCTTTCTCATACTTGCAGATCTTGTAGACCTTGTCAAACCGTGGCATATTGCAAGCCAGATCTATGAAAACATACCTGAGAAACAGCTGAGAATGCTTTCTGAGATCCTTGCCGACATGAGAATGCTCGCAGGGGGGAAAGCGGCTGTCATCAAAATAACTCTGGACCAGTTCGAAAGATACTCTATGCATCCTGACAATGTCGATTCGTTCGTAAATTTCGCAAGAAGCATAAAAGGGGTCTCAATAGCAATGAGGTTCCGTGAAAAGGCCCCGGGGCTCTGGAAAGTGAGTATGAGGACCCGTGACGGCATTGATGCATCCGTTATAGCGGCAGGTTTCGGCGGCGGCGGACATAGAAATGCGGCAGGGTTTTTATTTGAAGGGTCTTTTGAGCAGGGTCTTTTGAAAGTCGAGGAAATATTAAAAAGTGTTTACGAATGATGTTCCTCTGTTCATAACCCTCAATAAAGTGAGAGGCCGTTCTTCAGCGTTTGAGCTTAACAGACTGAAAAGGATCCTTAAAATAAAAAAAGCAGGCTACTGCGGAACACTTGACCCTATCGCTGAAGGAGTGCTCGTCATTGCATGCGGTAAAGCGACAAAGCTTATATCAAAGATCACAGACAGTGACAAACATTATTCAGGGACGATGAAACTCGGAGTGACAAGTCCGAGCTACGATACCGAGACTGAAATGACACCATCAGGGATCGTTCCTGAGCTCACTTCCGAACAGCTTCGGGAAATTGAAAAAAGCTTTTCAGGAATTATTAAACAGAGACCTCCTGTGTTCAGCGCCTTGAAAGTGAACGGCCGCAGGTCATGTGATCTTGCAAGAAAGGGCATTGAATCAGAACTTCCGGAGAGAACTGTAACAGTACATTCAATAAAACTCGATATAACAGATAACGACCTCATCACATTCAGCATTGAGTGTTCAAAAGGGACCTACATCAGGTCAATAGTGAACGATATCGGCCGAGTGCTGAACTGCGGAGCTGTGATGCAGAGTCTCAGAAGGGAAAGGGTCGGGATTTTTTCCATTGAAAGATCGGTGACGATATCTGAACTTTCTGAAAACCCCGATACAGTGGAAAAGGCCGTGATGACAGCAGATGAATTTCTTTCACAGTTTCCAGATCCGGAGAATAAAAATGAATGATGTCCAGAACTATTCAGACAAAAGAGGCATTTCTGTAGATCAGGTGGGAGTATGGGACATAGAATATCCCGTGACGGTGAAAGGCCGTGCATCAGGTTCACAGAACACTGTCGCTTCAGTCGATATGACAGTGCAGCTTCTTCCGCAGTTCAAAGGAACTCACATGAGCCGCATGGTCGAGATACTGAACAGAGTGCGCGGCGAAATAACTATGGCTAACATCCCTCAGATACTTTCATCGATGAGAACAAGTCTTGATTCTCCTCAGGCTGTAATTTCTCTGCGGTTCCCCTACTTCATTGAAAAAAAAGCTCCCGTTTCGGCAAGTCCTTCACTTTTTCCTGTTTCCGTACTTTTCAGCGGGTTCAGTGATTCAACGGGAGGCGACAGCTTCATTCTCGGAGTACGGGTCCCTGTCACAACTCTCTGCCCCTGCTCAAAAGAGATCAGCGTTTCCGGAGCTCATAATCAGAGAAGCTTCGTGACTGTATACATAACTTTCAAGGATTTTGTATGGATCGAAGATGTTGTCGAAACGATAGAAAAAAGCTCAAGCAGTGAAATATACCCTCTTCTGAAAAGAGGCGACGAAAAGGCTGTGACAGAAAAAGCATATGAAAATCCGGTATTTGCAGAAGATGTAGTGAGAAATGTCTCTGAAAAGCTTTCTGCAGATGCCAACATAAGATGGTTCATGGTGGAGACACTGCATCTTGAAAGTATTCACACTCACAATGCCTATGCCAGAGTGGAAAGGTTCAAAGACAGGGCTTTCGTACTTGAAGAGCATTTGAGAATGTTTAAGGGATTTCCCAGAATATGAGGTGACTAATGGATGGCCACATTCACACGAACTGGATAGAGATATCGGCTGAAGCTTACAGAAGAAATAT
>JAKLDO010000032.1:22825-33089 GCA_022703485.1 bacterium | reverse complement strand
TTATGAGCTTTTCGTAGAAGGAACTCCGATCGAGATAGGCACATACGGAGGCCGTCTTACGAAAGATCTTATAGTTAAGCAGGAAAAGATATTCGTGTCTATGCTTAACCGTTTTCTGCCGGGAGATCTTTACAGATTCCTGATAAAAAAATTCGTTCTTCTTTTCAATAAACCGATGGGTGAGCATGTTCAGCCCGAATATCTTCACGAGATATACGGAATATCGGCATCAATGGAATCTGATATCGCAGGGATCGGAAGCCCGTATTTCAGGGTTCTCAACTACCATGCGGCGCACGATATAGGTCACATGGTCACCAATATGAACCTTGTCGGATGTACGGCTTTCGCTGTCTGGAACAGCAAGAGCGGCAGCGGGGATCTCATTACAGGAAGGAATTTCGATTTTTTCATCGGAGACCGTTTCGCCAAAGACAGAATAGTGGCTTTTGTCAGACCTGAAAAAGGAATTCCGTTCGCTATGGTCACCTGGGGCGGAATGATAGGAACTGTGTCAGGGATGAACCTTTCGGGACTGAGCGTCACGCTTAATGCGGCTAAGAGCGGCATACCTTTCAGAACTGCAACGCCTGTATCGCTTGTCGCCAGGGAGATACTTCAATACGCTGATACGGTGGAGAAGGCTTTTGAGATAGCTAAGTCGAGAGATATTTTTGTAAGTCAGATGTTTTTCATAAGTTCGGCGCGTGACGGAAAGTCGGCCGTGATAGAAAAAACACCTGAAATGACTGAACTGAGCTATTCAGGAAAGGACTATTTTGCAATAACCAACCATTTCACAGGAAAAATGAAAGGGACAGAGAAGGATCAGTCATCTGAAAGCATGAAAATGTCGCAGGGCCGGCTGAACAGGGTTGTTGAGCTTCTGGAAAAAAGAGAGCAGTTCAATGTGCCCATGACAGTTTCCATCCTCAGGGACACAAAAGGTTACGGTGACACCAATGTCGAGCCGGGAAGCGAGCTTGCAATAAATCAGTATCTGGCGCATCACTCGGTGGTTTTCAATAATACAAAGAGAACAATGTTCGTTTCTACATATCCGTGGCAGTTCGGACCTTACCGAGCCTATGAACTTGAAAAAGTGTTCAATGAATTTCCCGGAATGATGAACGACCGGGAAATATCGAGCTCTGAACTCACCATTCCTGCCGATCCGTTCATGGATACTGATGAATTCAGAAAAGTTAAAAGATCGAGAGACGATGGAACATTTAAAACAGATGACATCCGTTTCAGAAAAGACGGACTGAATATGTGAGGTGGAATATGGTGAAAAAACTTGCTGATGCCAATTTTCTGAAAACGCTCAATTACTGCATGAAACATTCCCGTTTTTATCAGAAACATTACAGGAATGTCGATCTTTCGGTGATAAAAGGTGTTGATGACATTGCAAAACTTCCTTTCACAACAAAAGATGATATCGCCAATTTTACTGACGATTTTCAGTGCGTGGACGAAAGGTCTGTTGTCGAGATCGCGACCACAAGCGGTTCGACCGGTCATCCGCTGATGCTTAAATATACGAAAAAAGACCTCGAAAGACTTGCATTGAACGAGCATCTTGCCTTTCACAATGCGGGAATAGATGAAAATGACACTGTTCTTATAACGGTCACCATAGACAAATGCTTCATTGCAGGTCTTGCATACTATATCGGTCTCAATTCCGTCGGTGCGGCGAGTGTAAGGGTCGGTCCGAAATTCCCTGAAATGCTTTTCAAGATGGCCGAGGTCACAAAACCGACGGCGATGATAGGGGTTCCGACATATCTGGACAAAGTTTTTGATATTGCCGCGGCTGAAGGTAACGAAGGTGTTTTCAGGACTGTGAAAAAGCTCATCTGCATCGGTGAACCTGTAAAAGAGAAAGACCTTTCGCTTAATGCGATAGGAAAAAGGCTGAGCGAAAAATACAACGCAGGCATATTTTCAACATACGGAATAACAGAGCTTGCAGTCTCTTTCTGTGAATGCACGAAGTCAAGGGGCGGTCACATTCATCCGGAACTTATCCATGTCGAGATAGTTGATGATGACGGAAATGCTGTTCCTGACGGAGTGGAGGGCGAGGTCGTTGCAACAACTTTCAATGTCGAGGGCATGCCTCTGATCAGGTTCAGGACTGGCGATATTTCATTTATAGTCGATGAGCCTGAATGCGGATGCGGACTTAAATGCAAAAGGCTCGGACCTGTGACCGGCAGAAAGAAACAGAAGCTTAAGATCAAAGGAACTTCGGTTTATCCCCAGATGATAATTAATGTCATGGAAAGCATAGACTATGTCGATAATTTCGTTCTCATAGCAACGAGCGATACGACTCTTTCCGATCATATTGAAGTAAGATGTTCACTTAAGGCCGGTATAAAGGACAAGACGAACGATATCAAAGCTAAACTCCGCGGTAACCTTAAAGTCACACCGGAAGTCATTCTCGATTCAAATGCCAACATAGACCTCATCCAGTCATCAGTTTCAAAAAGGAAGAAGACGAAATTCGTTGACAGAAGATAGTTTATGCAACTTGTAAAAATTACAGATCTTTATTTTAAATATCAGGAAAGTATTGATTACATTCTTGAAAATGTGAGCTGTGAGATCAATGCCGGTGACAGGATCGGTATTGTCGGGTCTAATGGCTCAGGTAAATCCACCCTTCTAAAACTGTTGTGTCTGAAACTTGATCCGACGGAGGGCAGTATTTTTATCAGAAATGGAAATTCGACTGCCTGTCTTCCACAGGATTATCAAAGCCTTGACTTTGAGATTGGTGAATACGGTGCAGAATTTCTGAGCGGAGGAGAGAAAGTGAAATTCCTGCTCAGAAAGATAATTTCAGATGATCCGGACCTGATCCTGCTTGATGAACCGACAAATCATCTTGATGTAAAAGGGATAGAATGGCTCGAGAAATTCATCGGCAGGATTCCGGCGGCGGTCGTTATTATCAGCCACGACAGGTCTGTATTGAACAGCTGTGCTGATGAAATATGGGAGATAGAGAACGGACAGCTATCTGTTTATAAAGGAAATTATGATACCTATGAAAAACTCAAAGCTGATGAATCAAACCGCAGACAGAAGGCTTACGGTGAAAAGAAAGAGCAGGTTAAAAGGCTGGAATCAGCTGTCAGAGACAGAAAAAACAGAGCAGAAAAGAATGAAAAATTCAAACCGTCGAGATCTGTGAAGAAGAACGGAGGACTATGTAAAGCAGATTCGGGCAAGGTTAAATTTGTGAGGTCAGGACACCTTATGAGAAGTGCGAAAGCTCTTGAATCAAGGATAGAAAAAGAACGGGAGCTGATGTATGAACTGAAAGATAGCATAGTGAAAAAAACTAAGGTCCGGATAAATTCAGGCGGATCAAAAAGCAGATTCCTTGTTAAGCTTTTCAATATTTTCAAGTCATTCGGTCAGAAGCAGGTACTGAACGGTTTTTCACTTTCGGTCGAGCGGGGTGAAAAGATCGCATTGACGGGTCCGAACGGCTGCGGAAAATCAACAATTTTGAAGATAATCACAGGAGAGATCATTCCGGATTCGGGTGAAGTTTCATTGTCTCCGTCAATAAAAACAGGATATTTTGCTCAGGGCAGTGCTGAACTTCCCGGTGATGAGAAAATAATCGATTTTCTTGCTCACGGAGATAGAGCACTTGAAAACAGGGCGCGACTTTTTCTTGGATGCCTCAACATCAGAGGTGACACAGTTTTCCGGAAGATAGGAACCTTGAGCGCAGGTCAGAAAAGCAAAGTTGAAATAGCTTTGTTCATGCTCGGTGAGTACGACCTCATAATTCTTGATGAACCTATGTCTCACCTTGAAGTAAATGCAAGAACAGCATTTGAAGAAGCTCTCCGCGGTTTTGAAGGATCCGCCATTGTTGTCACCCATGATAGAACATTTGCACAGAATTTTGCAGACAGGATTGTTGAGATGTAATAAGAGTTTAATATTACAAATGATTTTGCTTGGGAACGCCTTTTGCCTGTAATTTTTCACAATTTTGCGGCGGAGGTGTGTAATGGTGAAAATTTTTATGGTAGTTCTGGTTCTGGCGGCAGTCTTTGCAGTCGAGGCTGAGGACTTGAAAAAATCAATGATTATTCTGACAACCCGTGAAATAAAGGCTGACTCTGCAAGACTTGCTGAATTTATTGATGAAAAAGAGAGTCGCGGGTTTGATGTTCTTCTTGCAACTGAGAATGAATTCGGCGGAGATGGTTTAATCGGAATTGAAAAAGCTCTGAAGATTCGTGAATGGCTCAAAACTATTTACAAGGACTATTCGTTTCTTCTGATTATCGGTGATCCGGCTTCGGACCGGTCAGGTGTTCCGATGTTTGTCACACGGCCGCTTCATGAATATCCGGAGGAAACAAATAACGGGACTCCGGAGAATGTTCCGGTTGAAACTGACATGCTCTATGCGGATCTTACAGGAAACTGGGATCTGAACAATAATTCTGTGTACGGCGAGACTGGTCTTGATGACGGTGATGGAGGAATTGATTTTAAGGCTGAACTTATCACAGGCCGTATTCCTGTTTATGACAATGATGTCGCTGATCTTGATAAAATACTGGCACTTACAATAAAATATATGAATATGGAAAAAACTGGGATTTCATACAGAAAAAGAATTATTTTTCCTGCCGGATTCTATTTTTTCAGAGGGCTTAGCATGACGGGGGACTGGGACAGTGCAGGGCTTGGCGAATGGGCGGCGAATACATTTCTGAAAGATAAGGATGACATTGAAATCATCAGGATGTACGAGGCTGAGGGGATGCAGAAGTCATTGTATGAAAGCAATATTGCGCTTAACAAAGAAAATCTGATAAATGAATGGAGTAAAGGAACAGGTGCAGTTTTCTGGGGAGGGCACACTTTTTATAATAGAATTCTTAGACTTGTGTGGGATGAAGATGCGAACAGCGATGATAAAGCATCCATGTCTGAAATTTCCATGCCTGAACTTTTCAATCAGAGCGATTCAGGTTCACTTTCCGGAGAATTCCCCGGATTTCTTATTTCACCCAACTGTGACGCTGGCGTGGTGAAAGAAAAGGGAAATCTGACTCATTCGCTTCTGAAAACGGCAGTGGTCGGTGTGATGGCGGCGACGGCTCCTTCAACGCCATCATTCATGGAGTGGGACTGTTATGAGTGTGAATTCGATAAACAGGGTTTCGGTTCCGACACGGCCGGAATTTTCACTCTCAAAGCACTTTTTGAAGGTAATTATCCGGCAAAAGCACTATTCGATGCCAAGCTGGATTACGGAACGGACAATAGCGCTCTGACCTATGCCAACCGGATGATGTTCAACTGGTGCGGCGATCCGTCACTCACCATAAATTCAAGTGCTGATGACATCGAAGCTGAAGAACCCGATGACAACGAACCCGATGCAGACATAATTGATGAAGAACCCGGAACAGATGATCAGGATGATGAAAATAACGGAAAAGGATCTGGCTGTTCGGCCACGGTCTTTTGATTAATAAATTATAATTGAACAATTGAACAACTGTTGAATTATCACAGATTCTTCAAAAAATGAACTCCGTCAACAACTCAATAGTTCCGAATAGATAGGGGCAAATACCATTTTGTCGATGAGCTGATTTCCTGAAAAGGTCGAGGAGAGGACAAACCCTTTTTCGATTTCAGGGTGTTCTTCAAGAAAAATGTGCATGCTTTTCATTCTGCCTTTTGATCCGCTTTTTACTTCGACAGGGTATATTTTCCCGTTTCTGACAAAAACAAAGTCAACTTCTGAACTGCTGCTTTTTTTCTGCCGGCTCCAGTAATAGAGTTTCTGATTTTCAGATCCTCCGGCGGCAAGAAGCTCCTGCCCAACAAACTGTTCAGCTACCGCACCTTTATAAACGCTGTTAAGATCTGCCGCAGTTATGCTTTCTTTAGGATCAATACCGCATACCGACTGCATCAGTCCGATATCAAGGAACAGAGGTTTGAATGTTTTTGAGCTGATATCAGCCCCGAGCGGAAGTCCTGAAACAGTTGTCGAGTGAATAAGGTTTACAAGCTGCGCTTTTTCAAGAATGTTCAGCGAAGTTTTTGTCACTTCGATTCGCCTCACAGGATCAAGATGTGTATATTTTATCTGGTGACCGACTTTGGAAGGTATTACTTTGATTATCTGTTCGAGACTCTCGATGTCTGTTTTGGAATCGTATTTTACAAGTGATTGAATATACGAGTAAATGATGTCGTCATGAACTTTTTTAACTGCTGAAGCCGATCCTGTTTCAACAAATTTTTTCACAGCTTCCGGCATCCCTCCGACAATAAAATAAAGACGAAGCTGCTCTAAAAGTGAGTTGTGAAGGGTTTCAGAAAGAGGTTTCTGCATGAAAACCGAAGGTATATTTTCAGCAAGAATCTCCTTATTGCAGGCAATGAGAAATTCTTTGAATGTCATTGGGCGCATCCATTCAAACGACACTCTGCCGACAGGAAATGAGATGTGGCTCATTGCAAATTCAAGAAGCGAACCAGCAGCAATTACATGGAGTTGCGGCATTTCTTCGTAAAAATAGCGCAGACTCATCAAAGCCCGTTCACATGCCTGAATCTCATCAAAAAAAAGAAGCGTTTCGCCCGGAACTATCCTCGAACCAGTATGAATCTCAAGATCAAAGATTATCTTTTTAGTATCCAGATCTTTTTCAAATATCACAGCAAGAGATCTGTCCCTTTCAAAATCAAGCGTCACAACATTTGAAAAGTGTTCAGAACCGAACTCTTTAATCGAATAAGTTTTCCCAACCTGCCGCGCCCCGCGGATAATTATCGGCTTTCTTGATGTGGAATCTTTCCAACTCACTAAAACATTTGAGATATTTCTTTTCATAATCCACCTCGCTTTCACACTCCGTGTAATTTTACAAGGTTATTTTTACATAATTTATGTAATTTTACAAGGTTGTTTTTACAATTTTTGTGTAATTAGAAAAGGTTGGTATATTGCACAAATCCATAATTGAACATTTGAACAACTGTTGAATTATGGCGGAAAGGTCAGAATGAGATCTTCCTGAGTGCTTCCGCCAGTTTTTCATAATCGGTTTCGTTGTTGTAGAGGGCGGCGCTGATGCGGAGGATGCGCTGTTTTGTGGGGTAGAGTGTGGTGATGACGGTTTCGATGCTGTATTTGTCGAGGAGTTCCAGCTGGATGAGGTCGATTCCGGTTTTTGGGTCGATGACGGCGGTGGAATTGAGTTTGACGGTGGCCATTGAGCCGATGAGTTCATCAGGCAGATACTGATCAAGGTGCAGTTCTTTTGTTATGATGTTTCGTCCGGTTATTGCAAGTTCACGGTTCCTTTTCATGATGTGGTTCCAGCCGCCCGGAACTTTGTTTTCAAGGTGTTCAATGGTTTTTCCGACGCAGGCGTAATTTGTGTAATCCATTGTGCCTGACCAGTCGAAAGAGTTGTGAAATCTTGCGTTCGAGGTCTCTCCCTGACAGAAATAATTGCTGATGATAGGCGGAATTACCGATTCCTGTCTGTCGGGTCTGACATAAAGAAATGCAGTGCCTTTGGGAGCGCATATCCATTTGTGACAGTTGCCTGTGTAATATGCCGGATTTAATACTGAAATATCAAGCGGAAGCATCCCGGGAGCGTGCGCCCCGTCAATGAAAACATCAATACCGAGCCTGTTCGCCTCGTCACATATCCTTTTAACAGGAAGTATCATCGCGGTTTCACTGGTGACATGGTCTATGAAAATGAGTTTCGTCCTTTTTGTAACAAGCCCCATTATCAATTCAGCGATCTCGTTTTCACTTTGAACCGGAAAAGGGATCTCCGCTTTTTTTATAACAGCGCCCCTTGTTTTTGCGGCATGATCAAGAGCATTCCTGCATGAACCGTAGATCAGGTTCGTCGTTACGATCTCATCGCCTTTTTCAAAAGATATTGAATTTATTGCAGCATTTGCCGCAGTCGTTGCATTTCTTATGAATATCATGTCTGCTGACGGGGCATTTACGAACCGGCTCAGAACCTCCATCGATCCGGCATTCAGATCTTTTACGATCCTTGTGAAAAACCGTGTCGTGAGCGATTCCATTTTTTTTACCAGTTCAAACTGATAATTGATGATCTCAGCCGGACAGGAACCGAAAGATCCGTGATTTAAAGCCGTAAAGCCAGGGTCAATAAGAAAAAGGTGCGAATAGTCTTTATTCATTTTTATTCTCCCGGAATAACATTTTGCCGGATTCAGTTATGCCCGCCCTGCCTTTTTTTGCAAGAAAAGTTTCTATATGCAGTTTGTGTATATGAATATATTTAAGGATATTACTTTATCTTTTATGTTGAATTTCTATTTATTATAGATAATATATTATCTATATAGCGAAGAGGAGGATTTATGCTTAAGCCTGAAGTTGACAGAAAAATGCCTGGGGAAGTGGCGCTGCTTCTTGCCGGAAAATGTAAAAATCTGCGTCTTTTTAAGGGATACACCCGGAAAACTGTTTCCAGAATGTCAGGAGTGCCTGAAAGCACAATAAAATATTTTGAGACAACAGGGAAAGTTTCTCTTGAAAGTATGCTTAAAATAGCCCTTGCGCTTGATATCCTTCCATCTTTTGAATCTCTTTTTGATCTTCCGGCAGCCGGAACTATTGCGGAAATAGAAAAAAGATATGAAGCAAAACTGCCGAAAAGAGGAAAAAGATAATGAAAAAACTGAGCGTGCGGTTCATTGCGGATAAAGAAACGGTTTACAATGCCGGCAGTCTGGTGGAGGCTGATTCTGAATTATATTTTGAATATACTGAGGAATTTATCAGGACGGGTTTTGAGCTTTCACCGTTTTTTCTGCCGCTGCGGGAAGGAATTTTTAAGCATACAGACCGGACTTTCGGCTCTTTATGGGGACTTTTCGACGATTCTCTCCCGGATGGCTGGGGAATGCTGCTGATCGATCGTTATTTAAGAAAAAGAGGAGCTTTCTTTTCCTCACTTTCTCCTCTTGAAAAGCTTGCATATCTCGGAACAAAAACGATGGGAGCGCTTGCTTATTATCCGCCTGCTGAAGAGGAGAAAAAATATGAATCTGTCCTTGATCTTCAGAAACTTGCAGATAACGCAAATGAAATTCTTTCAGGAACAGAAAAAGAAATTCTTCCGGTTTTGCTGAAAGCTGGCGGAAGTCCCGGCGGAGCAAGACCGAAAATAGTCGCAGGGTTTAATCCTGAAAACAAAATCATCTTTTCAGGAGCACCCTTTCTTCCTGAAGGATTTCAGCACTGGCTTATAAAATTCAACTCAGGTTCTGATTCTGTTTACAGTGGCAGAATTGAATTTGCATATTCGCTTCTGGCAAAAGATTCCGGAATTGATATGCCGGAAACCAGGCTTTTCGACGGGACAGAGCCGGAAAGCTTTTTCGGGATCAGAAGGTTTGACCGTGGAGAGAATAACGAGCGGTTCCATACACACACATTCGGCAATCTCATACATTCCGACTTCAGGATTCCGACAGCGGATTATAACGATCTCATGAAAGTCACGAAAATCCTTACAAAGAACATGATAGCTGTCGAAGAAATGTTCCGCAGAATGGTCTTCAACATTTTTACCTGTAACAGAGACGACCATGTGAAAAAATTTTCATTCATCTATGACCATAAAAGTCTCAAATGGAATGCCGCTCCGGCTTATGATCTCACTTTTTCAGAAGGCCCGGGCGGCGAACACAGCATGACTGTCAGTGGAAAAGGGAAAAATATCGGAATTGACGATATTCTCGCAGTCGCCAAAAAAGCTGATATCTCTAAAAAAACCGCAAAAAACATTATTGATCAGGTGAAAGGATCACTTCAGAAATGGAAAGAGATCGCTGACATAGCCGGAATCCCGAATAAAACTGCAACCGAACTGGAAAATATATTCAAAGGAATTCAGACCGGTTATTCCCCTGAAGAATAAGGTCTTATCTGTTTCAGCATCAAAACTGAAAAACTGTCGAACTTGAACTCAATGTCAAACGCAGCCGCAGCCTCATTTATGCCGTAAAGGTCTGAAAAGTGTGAATGCGCCTTCATCGCGGCTTTATAAAGCGCCTTTACCTGATCATTGGAAAGAACGGAAGTGTCAGGGCTAAGGCTGGAATATCTGATCTGCATCGTTTCAACATTTCCGCCGAAACTTTCAGTAATTATGAATACTTCGGGAAGTCCGCCATCTTC
>JAKLDO010000032.1:0-22725 GCA_022703485.1 bacterium | reverse complement strand
GGGTTAGTGACGGAAGCCTCTCCCGGCTGGACATTTACATACATTCCGGCAATAGCGGGATCGGCGATGTTCCTCGTGATGATGACACCGTTTGAACTTTCATCCTCAAAAGCCGATGAAACGCACACACCCATGAAAACGGCGCTATGATCTATACCCCAGAACTCCCGTTCCTCAAAGGCTTCAAAATTCCAGATGCTTGACCAGACCTTGGTTATTTTCAATGATGCGGCATCCTCTCCTGATGCATAGGCGGATGTTGAATCATAAAGTCCTGCACCGCTGAACTGTTCAAGGTCTTCGGCATTTGTGCTTGATCTCAGCCGCACTTTTTCAGTTCCGAAAACTTCTGTTATTCTGCTGTTAAGTTCAGTTGCAAATGTTTCATCGACAGGTGTCCGGTAGATGATATATTTCAAAGCATTCAGAACTGCTTCACGAAAAACCGTGTCCCTGGTAAACCTGCTGTCAGAAAGCATTCTTTTGATCAGATCAGCTATCGTTTCAGGCGTGTCAGCGGTTAAAAAAACAGTTGTTTCAGAACATATTTCAGCAGTCCGGCCCTCGTCAGTACAGTCAGTTTCAGCTTTCTGAACGATCTCCGCTGTCACAGTCTTTGAATTTATGAACTCGTTATAATAATGAAAAGGAACTGCAAATCCTGCAGGAGTGTTTTCCGGAAGGACCTGTGAAAGAACTGCAAGGTTTGCCGCTTTGACTCCGGTTTTTACAGAGTCTTCAAACTTTATCTCACTGAAAAGAGGCAGACCGTCAGAATCAATGTCGTATTGAGGAATAAAAGGTTCTTTTTTAAGTTCCTCCCAGCATTTTTCAGCCTGTGACTGAGATATTCCCTTAATTGAATAAGTTCCGTCTTTTACAATGAATTCAACCAGTTTCCCGATAAACAGCTTTATTTTTGTGTTTTCTGAAGCTTCAGGAAGTGCAATGTTCGGTGTGCCGCGGTTTCTTGCAGCAACATTGACATGTGCAAGCGGTGTCTGGAATTCTTCGGTGATGGTTCCGCCGACAACAGGAAGCTCGTTGGGAAGCCTTGTAAGAATGAGCACATCCTTGAACGAAACGGGCGTAGTCCCGAGATCTTCAGGAGACATCTTTTTTAAAGTTCCGCAAGCTTTTCCTTCGTTCAGAATCTGGAAAGGAATGGAACTGTAAAGCATTTCCCTTGTCAGTACCGGAATGTCCATGCTTTCAAATATTTCTGGATTTTTTGAGGCTGTAATTTCCTGAGATTCTCCTGCGGGAAGGTACACAAGCCTTTTCTCATCTCCAGTGATGTTCGTGAAAAGAAGCCTTTCCTCAATTATCCTGAACACCATGGATATCTGCTCAGGACTGGCTGTGTCACCCGGAAAAAAAGTCAAGGCATAAGGTGAATTTTCAACACCTTCATAATAGATAACCGATCCGGCGAAACGGGTCCTGTCAGAATTGACATACACCTCTTTTGTGAATTCAGAAGCCGAAAGGTTCTCCTCGGCAAAGTTTGTTGCGAAATCGTAGTGGATCTGATGTCTTGTCGTGTTCTGAAAATATACTTCAGGCGTTTCCTGATATGCATTTTTAATATAAAATTTCAACACACCTGTTTTGCCGGTCTCAGTATCAAAATCAACTGAAAAACTGTCAAAAAGTTCCTCATCTGTGTTTTTAAAACCTGTAACGAAATCATCGTTATTTTCAAAAGGGACGACGCTTTTAAGCAATATAACGGAATCTGATATGTTTCCGACCTTTTCGAACCTGAAGTTTCTGATCTTGAGGAAAATGGATTCGATCCCGCTGTTTTTTCTGATCATGACCTTTTCCGGGCCGCACTTTATCTCATCTGTTGAAGCGGGACAGTCAAATCTGTCATAACTGCCGTCACTTCTCTGGGCAATTACAACATACTCAGCCGGCATTTCAGTTCCGCTGCTGTCAAGGTCAATGGTTGCGACACCGAATGAACATGAAAATAACAGCGGAAGGAGAAAAACTGAAACGGAGAAAAGATCAGTCTTCATAATTCGGGTCGCCTGCACAGGGTTCAAAAGTGTCCTTGAAGCTGCCTACAGTACCATCCGCCTGCACTTGCTGACATACTGCCGGCAGAGTCCTTTCCTTTGTGCAGCCGTCCTCTGTCACTGGATCTCCGACCTGAATGCAGTCCATGTTCTGGCAGGATCTCCATCCGTAACCGAAAGACGAGTGATAATATTTGTACTTTGTTCCTGAATATGTGAACTCAAGGAAATCGTTATGATGATTCCCTCCCCAGTCGTAGTTTGCAGCGGTTGTTTCAGATATTTCTCCGTCAATGCTTATCCAGCTTCCCGCAGTTGTGAAAACAGGGTTCGCACCGTAGATCACTTCGCATGATGTCATGTTCGACTGGACATAGACATAACCTGATTTTCCTTTGTAATTAAAGGTGCATATCCAGTCCATGTCCATCAGGGTCAGTTCTTCACCTTCACATGAAACGGTCCTTTCCTGAGGCTTTCTCACTTCAAAATTGACTGGAATTTCTGAATCGCTGTCATTCGTTTCATCAGAAATATCATCGCTGATATCGTCGGTGACCGGATCATCTGTCTCGTCCGTCACCTCATTGTCCTGACTGTTATCCGTGTATTCGGTATCTCCGGGCTGATCCTGATCAAGCACTGTTTCATCGTTAGATCCGTCATCGACTGCGGAATCATCGTCATTTCTGCCGCTGTTATTTTCGCCACATGAGACCATCAGCATAATGGTTAGAACAAAAAGGACCTTTTTCATTTTTTTCTCCATGAAAGCATAGTTTCTTCTCTAAGTTATGCTCCTGACAGGATTTTTTGCAAGAAAACCTGTGTTACATCCTTCCGTTGCCCCGGAAGGAATAATGGACCTTTTTAGAAAGAATGACATGGTCGGCAACTTCTATTCCGAGGATCCTGCCGGCTTCGATGAGCCTCTGGGTCATGTTTATGTCCTCTATTGAAGGTTCCACGCTTCCTGACGGATGGTTATGAGCGATAACGATCGATGCCGCTCTGTCGGTGAAAGCCGGTGCAAAGACCTCTCTGGGGTGCACCATCGACCGGTTAAGAGTCCCGATAAAGATAACCCTTGAATTTATTACATTTCCGGCACCGTCAAGAGTCACTGTCATGAAATGTTCCTGCTGTCTTCCTGCATAGCTTTCAAGCAGTCTTGCGATATCGTCTGAGCTGTTTATCCTTATGCTTTCCGGTTCTTTGAAGAATCTTCCGGCAAGTTCAAACGATGCCGCTATCTGACATGCTTTTGCCATGCCTACACCTTCGATCGATATAAGTTTTTCGATATTTACGGCGTTGAGGCCCTCTTTTTCCAGCAGAGCCTCTATCGATCTTGAGATCTGCATCACAGGGAACCCTTTCTGCCCGCTTCCGAGAATCGCCGCAATAAGTTCTCTGTTCTTAAGTGCCTCCGGACCTTTGAGAATAAGCTTTTCGCGGGGTCTGTCTTCAGGAAATATATCGTTCATCTGTTTCATGGAATGAGCTCCTTTGCAAAATATCCGGAACATTAGATAATAAATGTTGAGGTAAACATTGTCAAACATAAATTAGGGGACTTTGAAATCACATGATTTCTTGACGCAATATATCAACATCTATATACTGAGCGCGTGTTTTAAATAGTAAAAAGAGAACGGGAGTCGGATTTGAACAACAGACAGCTGACAGGAATGTTGATAAAAAGGGGTATCATATCCCTTCCTGAATTGAAAAATCTTGAAAATCTCGCCACGGAATCCGGGGAAAGCATAAAGGACATTCTTCTCAAGGAGAACAGACTTGATGAAAACCAGCTGGTGGATATCCTCAGTGAGCAGTACAATGTTCCTAGAATAAACCTCAACGAACTGGACATAGACCCGAATGTCATATCTCTTCTGAATCCGCAGTTCGTTTCAAGATATCATGTAATTCCGATCTCAAGAATAGGGAACACGCTTACAGTCGCTATGGTCGATCCTTCTAATATGAACGCTCAGGACGATATCAAGTTCCTGACAGACTATAATGTCGAAGTTGTTGTAGCTTCAAGCACTGATATCGATGCCGCCATCGCCAAATATTACGGAGCTTCATCGGTAAAGGCCAATTCAAAGTTCGGAGATATCACATTCGATATGGAGGACCTGCTCAAGGAAGTTGACAGTGTTCAGATAACAGAAGGTGATTTTGAAGAAGGTGCCAACCTTGAAGACACAATAAAGGATTCCGGTGATGCCCCTGTTGTCAGGCTTGTTAACATGGTGCTTCTTGATGCAATAAAGAAAAAAGCGTCCGATATTCATGTCGAGCCTTACGAAAAAAGTTTCAGGGTCAGGCTCAGAATGGACGGTGTGCTCTATGATACACTGCATCCGCCGAGACACATGATGGATGCGATAATCGCCCGTTTCAAGGTCATGGCGAACCTTGATATCGCTGAGAAGAGGGTGCCTCAGGACGGCCGTATAAAGATAAAGATCGGTCGTGAGGAGGCCATGGACTTCCGTGTTTCCGTATGCCCTGTCATTTTCGGCGAAAAAGTCGTTTTGCGACTTCTTGACAAGAGCAATCTTCAGCTGGACATGACCAAGCTGGGATTCTTCACTGATCAGCTTGAGATATTCAAGGATGCTATACACAAGCCTTACGGCATGGTCCTTGTCACAGGTCCTACAGGTTCCGGAAAGACAACAACGCTCTATTCAGCACTTTCCGAGCTTAATCAGACGGATGTCAATATATCAACTGCCGAAGACCCTGTAGAGTTCAACCTCGAGGGTATAAATCAGGTTGCGATCAGGGAGCAGGTAGGACTGACATTTGCCGCGGCACTGAGATCTTTCCTGAGGCAGGACCCTGATATCATAATGGTCGGTGAGATCCGAGACTTCGAGACAGGCGAGATCGGTGTAAAGGCCGCTCTGACGGGTCATATGGTTCTCAGTACACTGCATACCAATGATGCCCCCTCGACCATCACAAGGCTTCTGAACATGGGTATTGAAAGTTTCCTCGTAACATCATCGCTCAACTGTATTGTTGCACAGAGGCTCGGAAGGCAGATATGCAAGAAATGCAAGGTTGAGCTTGAAGTTCCCAAAGCTGAACTGCTGAAACTCGGAATAAAAGAGGAGCAGATCGCCAACGGGTATCAGATATATCAGGGAAAAGGCTGTGAAATATGTAACGGCACAGGATATAAAGGCCGAATAGCTTTCTATGAAGTTCTGAAGATGTCAGACCCGGTAAAAGATGCAATCCTGAACGGTGCCAGCTCAATGGAGCTCAAAGAGCTTGCCATTCAGCTCGGAATGAAAACAATGAGAATGAGTGCGAATCTAAGGCTTCTTGAGGGTGTTACATCCATAGCTGAAGTAGTTAGAAATACTGCTCCTGATGAATAATTTTGAGGTAAAAAATGTCCACTGAAGTATCCAATGTTTCCTTGCAGGACCTCCTGACGCTGATGATCGAGCAGAATGCTTCCGATCTTCACATTACAAGCGGAAGCCCGCCTCAGCTGAGAATAGACGGCTCGCTGCGGCCGGTCAATGTTCCGCCGCTTTCGCCTACTGACACAAAGAAGCTGGCATACAGCATTCTTACTGAGAAGCAGAAAAAACAGTTCGAGGAAAAGAATGAGCTGGATCTGAGCTTCGGAGTAAAGAACCTGAGCCGTTTCAGGGCGAATGTGTTCATGCAGAGAGGTGCTATAAGCTGTGCAATACGAGTAATTCCATACAAGATACTCGATTTCAAACAGCTCGGTCTGCCGCCTATTGTTGAAGAGCTGGCGAAAAAACCCAAGGGCCTTATTCTTGTGACAGGACCTACAGGAAGCGGAAAATCAACAACGCTCGCATCAATAGTTGATTACATAAACAGAAATAGAAAAGGTCATATAGTCACCATCGAAGATCCCATAGAATATATTCATACTCACAAGAACTGCATTGTGAACCAGCGTGAGGTAGGGGCTGACACAGGATCTTTCGCAGCGGCCCTGAGAGTTGTTCTGAGACAGGACCCTGATGTTGTTCTTATAGGTGAGATCCGAGATCTTGAAACGATGTCAACGGCTTTGAGCGTTTCTGAAACAGGTCACCTTGCGCTTGCGACGCTCCATACAAACAGCACTATAGAGACCATAAACAGGATAATTGACATGTTCCCTGTGAATCAGCAGTCACAGGTGCGTGCTCAGCTCAGCTTCGTTCTTCAGGGTATTGTTGCGCAGACTCTCATTCCGAAGAAATACGGCGGTGGACGAGTTATCGCATGCGAGATAATGGTTCCGAATGCGGCCATAAGGAATCTCATCAGAGAAGAGAAGCTTCAGCAGATATATTCAAGCATGCAGGCTGGTCAGAAGGAAAGCAACATGCAGACTATGACACAGGACCTTGCAAGACTGGTTAAGAATGACATAATTGACATGAACGAAGCTTTGAACCAGGTGCCTTTTATGGATGAATTCCAGTCGATCTTAGCAAAATCCCAGCCCGTAAGGAGGTAGAAATGCCGTTTTACAAGTATTCAGGTGTTAACAAAAAGGGTGAAACTGTAAAAGGAGTCATCGATGCCGATGATGAAAAAGGTGCACGCCAGGCTTTGATGGCAAAGGGTGTGCGGGCTGATTCTTTAGCCAAAGACTGGACAAGGATAGAGCTTGGCGGCGGGGGTATGAAAAATAAGGAACTTGTCATATTCACCCGTCAGTTTGCAACAATGATAAATGCCGGTCTTTCCATTATCCAGGGCCTCGAAATACTTGCGGCGCAGTCTGAAACTCCATATTTTAGAAGTGTCATCAGAAAAGTTAAAAACTCAGTTGAAGAGGGAAAATCTCTAAGTGATGCGCTGAAAGAACACAAAATGGTTTTCTCAGATCTTTATGTGAACCTCGTTGCGGCAGGTGAGGTCGGTGGTATTCTGGACACCATTCTTGAAAGACTTTCTGTTTTCCTTGAAAAGAATGCGGCTATCAATGATAAGATCAAAAGCGCCATGAAATATCCTGCAATCGTCCTTATTGCAACCATAGGTATTACGATAGTCCTTCTTTACTGGGTTGTCCCGACTTTTGCTTCAATGTTTATGAGCCAGGGTCAGCAGCTTCCGGGACTTACACAGATGGTTGTTGATATGAGCGAATGGATGCAGGAGAATATATTTTTTGTCATTGTTTTTCTTGTAGGTTCATTTTTCGGATTTAAAACCGCTATGAAAAACAAACAGTTCAGATTTAATGTTCATAAATATGCTCTTCAGGCGCCAATTGTAGGAGACCTGATAAGAAAATCTGCAGTTGCAAGATTTACAAGAACACTGGGCACACTTGTAAGCTCAGGTGTTCCGCTTGTCGACGGCCTTGATGTCGTTTCAAGAACAGCAGGCAACCTTGCGATAGAAAAAGCGATCATCTATGTCAGGGAAAAGGTCATTGAAGGTAATGATATGACTACGCCTCTTACTGATGCAAATATATTCCCTTCTATGGTCGTTCAGATGATCGGTGTCGGAGAGGCGACCGGTGCAATGGATACAATGCTTAACAAGATCGCTGATTTCTATGAGCAGGAAGTCGATACGGCAATAGACGGTCTTACATCAATGATAGAGCCTATAATGATGATCTTTATCGGAGGAATAGTCGGAACCATGATGGTTGCAATGTATCTTCCGATCTTCAGTATGGGTAAGGCTGTAGGATAGAATGAACTCTCTCTATGCGGAAGAATTCCGGAATCATCTGTACTACTATTTCATAATCAGGTTCTTTTTTGTTTTTACAGTTGTCTTTTCTTTTTTCCTTTTTCCTTTTGTAAGAGAGAATACAGACATTTTTTCATTCTCGAACAAAGTGTTCCTTACATCGGCCTTCGTCATTGTTCTGATAAACATAATATCCCTTCTTTCCAACAGAAGCATTAAAGACCGTTATCTTCCTCTGTTTGCATACATTCAGTTCAGTTTTGAAATAATATTCTGGGTGATAGTTTCATATCTTAGCGGCGGAATAGAATCACCATATCTATATGTCATAATAATCAATATAGTTTATTCCGGCATACTTTTAAGAGAGAAAGGGGCTATTTTTACAACACTGTTTGCATTCATACTTCTTCTTCTGCAGGGTATTACTGTTAAGATGTCTGTAGTCCCTCTCATAAGTACGGAACTTGTCGAACTGTATGCTTCAAAGTGGGAGACATATTTTTCAAGACTTTTCACATATCTTCTTTTCTTTTCATTTACAGGTTTTGTAGCAAGCAGGATAGCAAAAGGTTTCCAGCAGGCGAACAAAGACCTTTTTGAAAGTGCACAGAGGAACAGAGAGCTTCGCAAGCATTTCTTTGCGATCTTTTCCAACATTAATATGGGCATTATCATACTTAACAAAAAAGAGATAATATACATCAACAAATATGCCTATCAGTTCTCTAACATACTCAATACTTTTGTGGATATAATCCTTGCTGATACTTATGCAAAGGGGCGCTGGTCGGAAAAGAAAGTGGATGACATGTGGATAAGTTTTACAGTAATGCCTTATGTCGAATCACAGGAAGTCATAATTTTTTCGGATGTAACGAACATCAGAAAAAGGGAAGAGGAGCTCGAGTATCAGGAAAGAATGGCGGCGATAGGCAGGCTCACAGCTTCAATAGCGCATGAAATTAAAAATCCTCTTACCAGTCTTATCGGAGCAAGTGAGCTTATGTTCGCAAGTACACCTTCAAATGAGTCTCTGCAAAATGATTCAGATGAAAATCAGCTTGTATCCATAGTGAGAAGAGAGGGAAAAAGAGTAAAAACTCTCCTTGATTCCCTGTTCAGGTATACGGAAGATCTTAAACCGGTAATGACAAAATGCAACTTGAAGAATATAATTGATGATGTGTCGGTACTTTTCAGACTGGGCTACCCTGATATCAATATAGTTCCTGAAGTTAATGATGTTCTGGTATTTGGCGATGGCGACAGACTGAAAGAGGTTTTCTGGAATATTTTCATAAATTCCGCAGAATCTATTGAAGGCAGAGGCAGTGTAAAGATCATGTCAAGAGAGCATGACGATAAGATTGAGATAACTGTTGATGATACAGGTCCGGGATTCAACGAAAAGGACATGGACAGAATTTTTGACCCTTTTTATTCAACGAAAAAAAGAGGCACAGGTCTGGGATTGGCTCAAGTTTACAGGATAATCACCAAACACGGCGGAACGGTGAAAGCACAGAACACAGGAACTGGGGCCAGAATAATTATAGAACTTGATATTTTCAAGGAGAGAAGCGATGGAAAGGAATAAGATCCTTGTGATAGACGATGAACTTTCAATGCGTCAGTTCCTTGAAATACTTCTAAAAAAGGATGGATATGATGTTGACAGTGCTGAAAACGGTAAAAAAGCGCTTGAAAAGCTGAAAAACACAAAATATTCGGTTGTTCTAATGGATTACAATATGCCTGAGGCTATTGACGGAATAGATCTTCTCAATGAAATAAGACACAGGTCACAGAGATCTCAGGTCGTTGTGATAACAGCATATGCTTCTACGGAGCAGGCGATAAAGGCTATCGAGCTCGGAGCTGCCGATTATGTCAGCAAGCCGTTCAATGTAGCTGAGATTAGGGACATCGTTTCAAAGTGTATTGCCAGATATCAGGAATCTGAAGACAGATACAGAGAAAAACAGATAGTGGTCGAAAAAAAGACCGTAACGAATGAAGAAAAGCTTTCTGAAGAGATAATCGCGGAAAGTCCGCAGATGAAAAAGATACTTGATATAGCGGCGCAGATCGCTCCGACGGACAGCACTGTTCTGATAACAGGGGATAGTGGAACAGGAAAAGAGGTTATTGCAAGGTTTATTCATGCGAAAAGTACGAGGAACAGAAAGCCGTGGTATCCGGTCAATTGCGGAGCGATACCGGAAAATCTTCTGGAAAGCGAACTTTTCGGTCACGAAAAAGGATCTTTTACCGGTGCGTATCAGACGAAGAAAGGATATTTTGAAGTCGCCGGTGACGGAACACTGTTCCTTGATGAGATTGGCGAGCTCAGTGAAAATATGCAGGTGAAGCTCTTAAGAGTGCTTCAGGAAAGGAATTTCACCCGTGTCGGCGGAACTGAGAAGATATCGACTGATGTGAGACTTATTGCTGCAACGAACAGAAATCTTAAGGAGCAGATGCAGAAAGGAAAGTTCAGGGAAGATCTTTATTTCAGGCTGAATGTGCTTGAAATCTATATTCCTCCTTTGAATGATAGACGGGACGATGTTCTTCCGCTTGCGAACATGTTCCTGAGACAGTTTGCAGTTAAATCCGGAAAACAGCTGAAGTTTTCAACCGAAATGATAGAATTTTTCAGATCAGGATCATTTCCCGGAAATGTGAGAGAGATCAAGAATATTGTTGAGCGAGGGGTTGTTTTTGCAAAGGATGGGCTTGTTGAAAGGACTTTCTTTGAAAATGCTGACACCCCTGTTGAAAAGATGCCGGTGTCTCTCGACCTTAATGAAAAGATAGATCTTGACCAGATACTTGCTGACATTGAAAAGAAATACATCACAGAGGCTCTTAAAAAGACGAACTATAACAGGCATGATACCTGTGTAATGCTCAACATCACAGAGCGTTCGCTCAGGTACAGGATCAGCAAGCTTAACATAAAGGATGAAAGAAATGATTGATGTTCTCAATTCCGGACAGATGGCTCCTTTTACCGCGGCGGTCGTTTTTATATTCGGGCTTCTTTTCGGTAGTTTTCTGAATGTCTGCATCTACAGGATCCCGCTGAAGAAAAGTATAGTATTTCCTCCGAGTTCCTGTACGAAATGCGGTCATGTCATAAAATGGTATGAGAACATTCCTGTTCTAAGCTGGCTTTTTTTAAGGGGAAAATGTTCAGGATGCGGTGATAAGATATCGCTGATATATCCTTTCATCGAGCTTCTGAATGCTCTTCTTTATCTTTTTGCGTTCCTCAGGTTCGGTCTTTCGATCCAGCTGATTTTCATTCTTTATTTCATTTCAGCAATGATTGTCACTGCAATGATAGATCTCAAAACCCAGTTTGTATATCCTGCTGTGGTGCTTCCTCTTGCGGTCACAGGGCTTGCGTTTTCATACTTTTCAACTGAAACCACAATTTATCAGTCTCTTTTCGGCATTCTTGCAGGTGCCGGGATACTTCTTTTTGCAATACTTGTTTTCTACATTGTGACAAGAAAGATCGGTATGGGTCTAGGCGATGTGTATATTCTGGGTGCAATAGGCGCATATTCAGGTCCTTTCAAGATCCCGCTGATACTGCTTTTTGCATCGCTTGCAGGAACTCTGTTTTTTATAGCTGCAAAGCTGATATTCAAGAAAAAAAGGCTCGCTGACAATGTAACGATGAGCGATCTCAACACGACAGATGAGAAGGATCTGGACAATGCCATATATTTCGGTCCGTTCCTTGCTCTTGCAGGTGTTGCTGTGATGCTTCTTCCTTATGAAATTCTCAATATTGTGTATCCTTCTATTTTTTAGAGGTTTGAATGAAAAAAGAAGATGCTCTCAGGTACCACAGATATCCGGTGCCGGGAAAAATAGATGTGGTGTCATCAAAAGCCTGTGTCACTCAGCAGGATCTTTCACTTGCATATACTCCCGGTGTTGCGGAGCCGTGCAGAGAGATACATGCTGACCCTTCAGCTGTTTATGATTACACGGTGAAAGGGAACCTGGTGGCGGTGATAACTGACGGAACAGCGGTGCTGGGCCTTGGAGATATCGGTCCTATGGCCGGAAAGCCGGTGATGGAGGGCAAGGCGCTTCTTTTTAAAAGATTTGCAAAGATAAACGCTTTTGACATAGAAATTGATGAAAAAGACCCTGTTGAATTTGTAAAGATAGTAAGATCGCTTGAACCGACTTTCGGCGGGATAAATCTTGAAGACATTTCTTCTCCGAGGTGTTTCGAGATCGAAGAAAGCCTTAAAAAAATTATGAACATACCGGTTTTTCACGATGATCAGCACGGTACTGCTGTCATTTGTGCGGCAGGAGTGCTTAACGGTCTTGAAATTGCCGGGAAGAAGCCGGGGGACTGCAAGGTTGTGATCTGCGGAGCCGGTGCGGCAGGAGTTTCAATTGCAAAACATCTGATCAACTGCGGTTTTAATAATGACAATATTTTCTGCTTTGACAAGGACGGCGTTCTTTTCAAAGGGAGAAAAGAGACTGTAAGCCCTTACCACAGTTTTCTGTTCAGAGATACGGCTGCGAGAACTCTTTACGACCTTATGGATGGAGCGGATGTTTTCATCGGTGTGAGCGTGAAAGGGCTTGTCAAAGAAGAGATGCTTGGAAAAATGGCTAAAGACCCTGTCATATTCCCGATGGCTAACCCCGATCCTGAAGTCGCTTATGAAACTGTGATGAAAGTCCGTCCGGATGCGATGGCGGGTACCGGACGCACAGATTACCCCAATCAGGTGAACAATGTTCTCGGATTCCCTGCGATCTTCAGAGGAGCGCTTGATATCAGGGCGACCTCTATCACTGAAAAGATGAAAATGGCGGCCACGGTTGCGCTCATGAAGGTTGCAAAAATGCCTGTCATGAAGTCCGTTCTTGATGTTTACGGGCTTGAGTCGCTTGAATTCGGCAGGAATTATCTCATTCCGAAGCCTTTTGATCCGAGAGTGCTCGTGGAAGTTGCAATAGGTGTTGCAAAAGCGGGAATGGATGAGGGTGTGAACAGAATAAGCATTGATATCGATGAATACAGGTCAAAGCTTGAAAAGGAGTTCCTGAATGGCTGAAAAAGGTTTTGTCCATGTCTATACCGGTAACGGAAAAGGTAAGACTACTGCGGCGCTGGGTCTTGCAATGAGAGCGGCTGGAGCAGGGAAAAAGGTTTTTATCGGACAGTTTGTGAAAGGGATGCACTACAGCGAACTTGATCTCAGGATTCAAAACATTGAGATAAAACAGTACGGCGCAGACTGTTTCATTTACAAAGATCCTACTGAAAACGATATAAAGATAGCCCGCGACGGACTTGCTGAAATGGCGGACATCCTCAAAAGCGGAAAATATGATGTCGTAATTATGGACGAAGCGTGCATAGCTCTTTATTACAAGCTTTTCTCATTCGAAGAACTCTGGAAAGCAGTCTCGCAAAGGGCTGAACATGTCGAAGTTGTCATCACAGGCCGATATGCCCCCGATGCACTCATCGAAAAAGCCGACCTCGTCACCGAAATGAAAGAGATAAAACATTATTATACCAAAGGCATCCAGGCTCGCACCGGAATAGAGAAGTAGCTTAGGTGTAAACCAAGGACCAAACAAAAAAATTGCTTTTACTCAGCGTGTTGAGTAAAATTACTCAGTTAATTGAGTAAAATCAATTGAGGTTTGTGGCAAGATGATTAAAAGAAAGGTTTTCCCAATTATTTTCAACAGGTTGCTGGAACCTAGAAAATATATTCAAGTTCTGGCAGGACCGAGACAGGTTGGTAAAACAACCGTTATTAATCAGGTTCTTGAAGAAATAAATGTTCCTCACGCCTATTATTCTGCTGATGCTGTGACAGATTCCGGAAAGGTGTGGGTCCAGCAGAAATGGGAACAGGCAAGATTGCTGATACGGACTCAGGAACTTCCTGAATTCATTATCGTATTTGACGAGATCCAGAAAATTGCCGATTGGACAGAGATAGTGAAAAAATTGTGGGATGAAGATTCAGTTTCAGGAATGCCTGTAAAAGTTGTGCTTCTTGGCTCATCATCACTTCTGATGCAGCAGGGGCTTACCGAAAGTCTTGCGGGCCGATTCGAAATAATCAGGATCACGCACTGGTCTTTTCAGGAAATGAAAGAGGCTTTTTCTTTTTCAGTTGAACAGTTCATTTATTTCGGCGGCTATCCCGGTGCAGCTTCTCTGATCGATGACGAGGAAAGGTGGAAGAGCTACATCAGGGATTCCATAATTGAAACAACCATTTCAAAAGACATTCTGCTGATGAAAAGGATCGACAAACCGGCATTACTTAAAGCTCTTTTTTATCTCGGAGCTGGATATTCAGGACAGATCCTGTCGCTCAATAAAGTGACCGGACAGCTTCAGGATGCAGGAAATACAACGACTTTGTCAAATTACATTGAGCTTCTCGACAGTGCCGGAATGATAAAAGGTCTTCAGAAATATGCTTCACAGCAGTTCAGAAAACGGGGTTCAAGCCCTAAGTTTGCAGTATATGACACAGCTTTTCTCACCGTTATGCTCGATACCAGCTACAGAAAAGCTGTTCAGGACTCTGCTTTGTGGGGAAGGATCGCTGAATCGGCTGTGGGTGCGCATCTGATTAATCAGTGTGCAGGTCGCGATATCGGACTGTACTACTGGAGGGAAAGTCCCGATGAAGTTGATTTTGTGATCAAGAAAGGAAGTCATCTCGCCGCAATTGAAGTTAAAACAGGAATGAAGAAAGAAAGTCTTAGAGGAATGGAGCGTTTTATTGGTAATTTTCCTGATGCCAGACCGTATCTTGCAGGAACAGGCGGAATTCCGGTAGAGGATTTTCTGAAAATTAAAATTGAAAATTTATTTTAAACTATAAACGGAGTAATTCATGAAAAAGAGTCTGTTTTACATAGTCATCATAATTGCGGTGATAGCGCTTTCGGTGGTTTTCTCGAAATATCAGGACTATCAGGATTTCAAGGTGGAGAAGATCGAGCTGAAAGATGAGGTGGTCGTTAATATTGAAAAGGGGAGCAGCTGGAAAAAGGTCGCATCAGACCTCAAAAAAGCCGGACTGATAACGGACGAAAGGTCTTTCTACTGGATGATAAAGGAGTTCAAGTGGGGCGGAAGTCTCAAGACCGGTGAATTCGCGTTTTCAGGCAGAGTCAGTCCGATCGATGTTGCAAATAAGATAATGAGCGGCAAAGTGAGGCTTTACGCTTTCACGATCCCGGAAGGCTACAACAAGTTCGATGCCGATACCGTTTTCAGAAGCCTTGACTGGGTGACGGGCAATGACAGGTTTCTGAAGATATGTGATGATAAAAAATTCCTGGCATCGATAGGCGCCAAGGGAAAAAGAAGCTGTGAAGGTCTTCTGTTCCCGTCTACATACAGCTTTCCGAAAAATACGGACATTCTTACAATAATGGAAAAAATGTCGGCCCAGATGAAATCGGTCCTTGCAAAATATCAGAAAGAGCTTGATGATTCAAAAATGGATGTATATGAACTTCTCAAAATGGCATCGGTAATTGAAAAAGAGACAGGCGTAAGAGAAGAACAGCCCATGATAGCTTCAGTATTTCTGAACAGGCAGAGAATAGGGATGAAGATCCAGAGCGATCCCACGGTCATTTACGGAATGCTTCCCGATAATTATAAAGGTAACATCAGGAAACAGGACCTGCTGAACGATCACCCTTGGAGCACCTACACAAGATACGGACTGCCTGTGACTCCGATATGTTTTCCCGGTGAAGGAGCCATAAAAAGTGTGCTTTACCCGGAAAAGACAAGTTATCTTTATTTCGTGGCGACCGGGAAAGGGTATCACTATTTCTCAAAAAACCTGAAAGAACATAACGCCGCAGTCGAACACTATCAGGTCAAAGGTCTCAAGACAGAATTCAAATATTGAAGACGATTATAGATCCGGCGTCTGTGATATGATCCTTATTTAATTCAACAATTGTGATGTTGTTCTCTTTAGTGAATTTTGTTATAAGTTCACAGCTTTTATGAGTTGAAAGTTTTCCGTTTATCAGCAGGGTATCGGGTTCAATCAAACCAGTCGCACCTCCGAAAAATCCGTAATCGAAGCCTTCGAGCCTTATGCTTCCCCGACCGATAAGGAGGGACCGGTATCCGTTATCATTAACTGCCTGCGCTATCTCAGGATCTTCGGTTATTACGGTGTTTTTTCCGGCAAAGCACACAGAACATTTCGAGTATCCCTGCTTCACATCAATAAGTTTTTTATTGAGCTTTTTAAGTGTGCTTACGATGACAGGATCACAGTATTTGAAGTTATGGACGGCAAAATTCTCTGTCACAGCACAGTTGTACGGAATATCATCAGGATATTTTCCAAAGGGAATTTTTTCCCCTTTAACTGTTTCAATTCCAAGGTTATTTAAAGCAGTTATAAACGAATCAGGCAGATCAGGTGAAACAACGGCAAGAGATCCGGTTATCCTGCATATTCTCAGGTCAGGGTGAGCTTTTGTCGAATTTTCGATACTCCCGCTATCAGGATATCTGATAATGTGACAGTTCTCAAGACCGTGATCTATCTTGACTGAACTTGAAAGTACAACTGCAATTTTCATAAAAATTCCGTCCATATCAAAAGGAATGTCACCTGACTGGTTGTCACTCCGTTGCCTTATCCATTATTTTCTCAATAAATATTTCATCGCCTTCTTTGCAGCCAAGCTGTTTCTGAGCATTTTCCCAGTTTATTGCGACCATGAGGTAATCTTCGGCTGTGATAAATCCTATCCACTCTTTTTCCGCAACATCGCCATAACTATGTCCGAGTAATGGCTTGAACTTTTTATCTTTGAATGTGACTTGAAAATGCGAGTCCTGTTTAATGTCGGCCTTTTCAAGATCAATTCGTGAAACATCAACAACTAAGCTGCCGTAAACATTGATCGATTTCACTTTTGCGAAAATGCCGTTTTTTTCATGACGGGCCAAAGAATCAGTTCTGAGGACATTTATAAGAACAGTTTCGTCAGCAGGTTTTCTGCCGTTTTCAACCCATTCTGAGATTGCTTTTACCGCTTTTAAAGCCTCGGAATAATTTGTGTTGCAGTGTCCTTGCCTTGGTGAAGTCCACAATGCAGTGTTTTTTGAAGAACCTGCTTTTGATATATATTCCTTAACATCTTCAAGTTCATTGATATTGCTGTAAAAGAGAATCGGAATGTTCGGTTTAAAAGTGTGTTTTTTAAGGTTTTCTTTATTTTCACACATCGAAGTGTCGTTATCTTCGCAAAGAAGTCCCGCACAATGTGCAATAATTCCGTCAAACCTCTTTTTCGGTTCTTCCGCAATTTTCACAACGATCTTTCCACCCATTGAAACACCGGCAATATATGTTTTTTCAGGCTTCCCGTGATTTTTCACAATAAAATCATAGAGAATTTTAAGATCTTCAACACCGTCATTAACAAAAATCCCGTTTCTGCGGTAACTTGTCTCAGCGATCATCCAGCCTTCTTTGAGCAGTTTTTCATTTTGAGTCTCTTCGATCTTAAAATCAGCAGAAATTGGAATTGTCTCAGGTCTTCCACCATGAGCATTAAGTAAAAGCTTCTTGTTCCATTTCACAGGAATTGCAATTTTATAAAGTGAGCCTTCAAGCTTTCCGGTTTCAATTTTGTAATCTTTTGCGTCAGCTCCAGCCAGCACATAAAATGCAAATAATATCAGGCATAAAATCAAAGATCTTTTAAACATGAATTACTCCTTTTTTTACTTTTTCACTCATTTTCTTCAAAGATCACGAACTCGTTTTCATCATATTCAAGACTGGCTAGATAGATGTACCAGTCAAATTTTGAGGCCATTTTTATTGTAAGGATCCCTGACCCTTTTTCTCCAATGATCTCAAATTTATAAATAAGAACACTTTCATTGAAATCTGCATGCGGTATGGATTTTACTTCAAATAATTCGCCAAGGTGATTTCTAAGCTCCTGATTCTCTTTGATAAACTGCATTGCTAATTTATAAGAAGTCGTATATTTTTCATAAAAAACGCCCCACCATGGAACAAAATAAACTCTGAAAAGAAACAAAAACGCAGCTATTCCCGCACAAATAAGAACTACACTTAAATCAATGTCAGACACTTCTTATTCTCCAACCTTAATATCCCATTATATTTCGCACATTATCGGCATCTTGCTTTGAACGCAATTTTTCAAGAAGGTTAAAGGCAACATCTGTGGCGGTTTGAGGACACCACGAAGTTATTATGTTATTACTCACAACAACCGGCTGGTTTATAATGGTTGCTCCAAATTCTGCGAGCTGTTTTTGTCTGTTGCTACCCATAAGTTGGTAAGTGGTCGCATTCTTTCCTTTTAGAATGCCACTTTTGCCAATTGGCAATGCACCAACACAAACAGACGCAATTAGTTTATTTTGTTCATTAAATTCCCTGATCAAGCATAGAAACTTATCATCGTAAGCCTCTTCGTAAAAACCATAAGTTTCAAATCCTCCGGGTATTACAAGTGCTGCGTAATCATCAGTTTTTATTTGATCAATCAAAACATCAACCATTAAATGAACATTGAAAGTGCTGGTAACCTCTTTATTAAATCCGCAAGTCAGAACTTCTATTGCACCGTTATTGTAAGTTCTATCCCAACCAAAAATGTCAATAAATGGAGCCATCTCCATCATTTCAAAGCCTTTCGCACAAAAAAGAAGTATTTTCATTTAATCACTTCCATTAAGAAAAACTACTTTCATTTATACCTTTCTTCACAACTCTTTTATTCTGCCGGTACTGTCAAAATAGTAAATGTTTTCGTGCTTAAAACCCCACTTTCCACCGATAATTTTAATGTGGGGCTCAAAAGTAAATAAATTTACTGAAGAAAGCTTCCTGCGATTATCTTTTTCAATATATATTCTTTCTGCCTTTTCCTTTTCTATGCTGTGTCCAAGATTGCTAAGGAAATCAAGATTCTCAAAACCGTTTGATAATATAATATCATTTGCAAAGAAATATAGTTCTTCAAATGTTGTTTCCGGTGATACAAATGATTCCATTTCTCTGTGGAGTTTCTTTTGAAAACTCATTCCCTCAGAAAATTCACCATAATTATTTTCGTCAGCGATTTTTCCTTTTTGAAACACAAATGATCTGGCACAATCTCCCCAAATGCTGCCGTCAAGAGGACTTAAATCAATTGTAATCAGATTGTCTCTCCCGACGGTTTCGATGTTGTCAGGAGTATAATCCTTGCCGGAAATAGAGAGACAGCTTCTCGAACCAAGCAATACCAAAGCTGGAACGTTGTAGTACCAAGTTTCTGTTATACCATATTTGCGTAAAAGCTTGACACAATCACTTGAAATTGAAGCTTCTGTTGAATTCTCATTAATGCAAAACGCAATCTCATTAAGCACTTTTCTGGCTACGCTTTGAACCTTTGAGTATTTAAGCATCATCTCAATATTCATCATGTTTGTCATAATTATATATCCAGAGGAGTCCTGATTTTCCACCCATCTATTTTAAATCCTCCCATCATATTCAACACATGATTAGTAATATTCTCATAAAGTATCACCATCTCATTAGTATCTGAACTCACAGCAGCTTTTACAAAAAGATTTTGAAACACTTTATCAGGAAAATCCGGGATCATATATTTCTTTTTATCATTTTCATTTTCAAGAAACCGAACCACCTTGTTTGCAGATGCAGCTGGGAAACCAGTATACTCAGAATAGGTAGCATAAATCTCTTTCAAATAGCAGTGATAGACAAAGTTGAATGTCTCTCTGCTATGTTTATATACCTCATGCAAATTGTCCTGCATATCCCAAAGGAAATATTTTTTTATTTCACTGGAAATGTCAGACATTTCGTCAAACGGCTTTTTCATCCAATCAGTAGACTGCTTGACAACCTTTCCTAATTCACCAGTTTTGTCAAACAGTATCTCTCCACTGGAAAACATATGCGCACTAACACAACTTCTACTTGCTATCTCTTCATGAAAATACTTCAATATCTGCTCTTTTGGGTTGGCAAAATACTCAATAAGATATCCGTCTACTACTTTATTACCCCGTTCTCTCCAATCGATCCCGGATTTAAGCAAAAGATGAAGGTCAATATCCGAATGTTCTGATGGATTTCCTGTTACATAGCTCCCGCAAACCAGCGCCCCGATAACTTCCTCGTTTTCTTTCCAGTCTTTTAAGAATAGTTCTACTGCCTGCCGCCACTTTTCCATCAATTATTCCTCCTCTTTATGGTATATCTGAAAAATCTTTTTATAGTTCATTTTATTATTCTACAAGCTCCTTTGCAGCTAGCACCATTTCTTTATGTTCTCTGTGCCAATGATTTATTTCCTCTATATGAAAAAATCCAATATCAATGCTTTCGTCAGAGATTTTTATCTCTCCAGATTTTATTTCACATAAATAAAGTAGATGAACCGATGTGTGCGGTTGATTAAACATTCCAGGCAATCTTGAAAATACTTTAACAAACTCTATCGGCTCCACTTCAAGAGCTGTTTCTTCAAGAAATTCTCTCTTTAAAGACTGCTCCGGAGTTTCACCATTTTCAGCCCAACCGCCAGGCAATCCCCAGCTTTTATCTTCCGCTCTTCTTTCAAGTAGTATTTTTCCATCTCTAGAAAAAACTGCTCCATTGACTCCGACTTTTGGAGTGATATACCCCAGTTCTTTTTTAAACTGATCTGCAATTTCAGTCGCAGGCAATTCAGTTAGAATTGAATACTGTTCAGATATTAATTTCAACAGCTCTTCGTATCTTGCCAGGTCGTATTTATCTTTTGAATAGTTCAATCCCAGTTGAGCGATTGACCGGATTTTATCCATAAATTTAAGCATTTTCACTCCCTCTCATCATCATCTCAAATTCTTTAAGAGATGTAATTTCATAATCAACTGCTTCTTCTTCATCACATTTTTTTCTGTCAGGATTGAACCAAAATGTTTTAAATCCAGCGGTTTTAGCGCCTTTCATATCCACTGTCACACTGTCTCCAACCATCCAGAATTCTTCCACTTCAGGAAAATCGTTCTTTATCATTGCAAACGACTGATGATGCGGTTTTTCATAACCCGTAAAAGCTGAATTGTAGATCTTCTCAAAAAAACGCCTGATTCCAAGACTGATAATCAATTTCTCCAGCTCCGGGACATGATTTGACAGAACAACCTGATAAAAGTTGTTTGCCTCAAAATGTTTAAGAACCTCTACTGCTGAATCAATCAGACTCCATTTGACAGGATTGGTATAATATTCTCTGACAAATTCTGCCAAAACACTTTCAACTCCATTCTTTTTCAACCCATTTTCAAAAACCGGATGCATTTTTTCCCACCAATCATCTGCCGTTCTGATATGTGTATGCGGTTTCTCCCAGTTGTGCCAGAAAAAACCTTCCTGAAGAAAAGGTATGAACTTCTCCTGAGAAATTTTCACACCAGCTTTATCGAGAGCAATTTCAGACAAAGTCTGAGCCCACATTCCGTTTTTTCTTTCAGCTAAAGTCTTATCAAAATCCCAGGCGATCAGTTTTTTCATTTCAATCCTTTTTTTGTTGATTATTTATCATGTCTCTTATCTTCTTCAACAATTCTCCATGTTTTTTTAAAGAAAATTGCGGTGCATTTTTCCAATCATAAAACCAGGCAGGCATTCGTCTTTTTTCATCGGGTTCAGAATCGAATCTCGGAAATATGTGGACATGAAGTTCAGGCTCTGAATTGCCCAGTATCTCGTAATTTATCCGGTAAGCATTCGTGACTTCCAGTAATGCATCTCCGATAAGCGTCATATCAGATAAAAACTGAGTTCTTGCTTCCAATTCCAGATGGTTCAGGCTCGGAACAACCGGATCAGGCAGCAAAAGACAGTAACCGGGAAGAAACTGCACATCACCCATCACCGCCCAGCCCGATTCCATTTTGCAGATAACCTTCGGATTTACTCCTGACCTTGCCTGTTCAACCCGCTCAAATATTAATGGCATTGTTTCACTCCTTCAATTCAGCTTCCCACTCATTTTTTTAAAGATCCGACAACCACAATTCTATCTGTTGATCCAACGGGAATTTTTCTATCATATCCGCCGAAGAGTTCAATGTTTAAAAATCCTGAATGCTTCAAAATATTTAAAAGTTCCTCTTTTGTCCAGCACTTCATGATAAAATCGTATGTATCATAGTTTCCCTTATATTTATGCTCTTCTTTTATCAATAGTTGACGATTTTCCACATCCAATTTTGTCGTTGCCCTAAATTCCAGCAGCTCACCATCAACATTAATTCTTTTTTCAAATTGTGGCGACTCCTTTTTAAGCTTTGCACTTTCGCCCCACTCCCGTACATCAAGGATTATCATTCCTCCTGGCAAAAGCACTTTGGCAAATTCACTGAAAACTCTTTTTCTTTCAGAATTGCCAATAATATCATTGAGAACTCCACGGCAAAGCACAGCATCAAACTTTTTTTCTTCCGGTAAATTCAGCAGGTTGCCAAGAATAAATTCTATTTCAGTTTTCTCTTTATCTGCTTTCATTTTTGCAACTTCCAGCAATGATTCAGAGGCATCAAAAGCTGTCACAGAAAAATTTCTTTTTGTCAGTGCTATTGAATAATTTCCTGTTCCGCAACCAGCGTCAAACAGGGTCTTTTTACCTTCAAAACAGTTTTCAATGAAGTCACATTCTGCTGAAATATTTCTCGTTATTATCCTGTCATACACCCATGCATATTTTTCATAAAACGGTCGCCTCATTTTTCACTCACTTCTTCCTGCAAATAATCATCATGTGCTGACATTATTTTATCTCAGTATGTGCTAATAAAGATGTCGCCTCAAACTTAGGAGGAAGGCATGCCGTATTCGAGTTCGATCAAACGAGG
>JAKLDO010000031.1 GCA_022703485.1 bacterium | reverse complement strand
ACCATGGCAGTACCAACGGAACTGTTGTAAACAAGGAAAAGATCGTTCCTGAGACACAGGTTGAAATATTTCCGGGTATTGAAATATCAATAGGTGATTCTGTTATTGTGATGGCAGGCGATTCTGCAGGTGCTGAGGTTTCCACACCGGGTACCACGGATCCTTCTCTCATTACAAAGGAGACAACCAGCAAGGATGTAAAAAATACGGATAAAATAGCAAAGGAATACAGCTATGATGACGACGACGAGCCGCTGTCCCTTGATATTCCTGTCCAGGAAATTCAAGTCGAAAATAAGATAAGTATAGCGAAAGTTGCTTTAAAGAAAGGAGGTCCGGCAACAACTTCGAAGACAGTTCCTGATTCATCTGTCGGAGCATCGAAGGGCAGTCTTTCGGCCATAGATCCGTGTGATCTTCTGAAAGTTCTGTGTCAGTCATCCTCCACAGGATATCTTATTTCTAATATAACGGCACCTTTTCAGGAAAAGATTGAACTTTCAATAGGTTCTACCGGTGTTGTTTCTGCTGAATCTATAACCAGCAGGAACTTCTCTCAGGAGAAAGTGATGTCGAGATTCCTGCTTGCGCTTGACGGAGAATACGAATTTAAGATAGATGATGCGCCAAGAAGAGAGAATGCCAATAGTTTTCTCGAAGATGTTTTCATGGAGATATCGACTCAGAGAAATACACTTTTAAGGTATAGAAAAATACTCAAGGCCGATCAGCTTAAATTTCAGATACCGATCACGGGAAAGCTTTCATCGCTTACAAAGCCAGAGCTTGAAACACTCCAGTTCATGGTGAACACAAGAGAAGTGCTTGAATACCTGAATTTGTTTCCCGAAAATGACGATTTCATCCTTCTTGCTGAAATACTGAAGTTCATAGATATGGGCATCCTTCTTGGAGACAATAACGAGCCGGTCTCTATGGAAGGTGTACCTGATGACGCTTTTGAAATGTGAGGTTTTATGTATTTTAAAGTTTATCATAAAAAATCAAAACAGCCTCTTGCCACATTCAACGAAAAGACAATAGTAGATTTCTGTGTAAGCAACAAGGATTCGGTAAATAACTATTATTTCTCCACTGGCGGGCAGAAAGATTTTATGGAATGGGAAGTCTTTGCTGTAAAACATTCTGATCTATTTGAAAAAAAAGCTGAAGAAAGAGACAAGCTCGAGTTCAGCGGAAAAAAGCATGACGAAGGAGCCATAGACGCACGCAGTACGGCTTCTAAACAGGCGTTTTCAATAATCCTTCTCGCTCTTCTTTTTGCAACATATCTTACATATTATCTTTATCAGAAGACAATTGAGCAGGATCGTGAGTTTGCTCAAGCTGAGAATGCAGTAAAAGAGTCGGTTCCTGAAAAAAAATCAGCACTTGAAAAAAGAGAAGCGGTTTATTCTGATACAGTATTAGGAAAAGATGCTCCTTCAAAAAAAGATCTTGACGGCGTTTGGAAAAAGGCGGGAAAGAAACTTCCGGCTTCATTAGGCTTCAAAGAGCTGAAGGAACAGATGGATTCATATCTTCCTGCATTGAAGGAATGTTACATAACCCGCGCCAAAGCTGGTGATACGGAACTCCGCGGAACCATCAACATGAAAATAAGGGTTACCGGTGACGGGATCGTTAGAGATGTCCTTTTCACAGATGCCAAATATCAGTCCTCTCTTTTTGGCGACTGTATAATAACCGCTGTAAAAGCAAAGAATTTTCCCCTGTTCAAAAGTCCTGAACAGGTCTTTTCATATTACTGGAACCTTTAGGTCCGATGAGGATCAATCAATTCCTGAAAAACGGTCTTGACGGTATCATTTCAGGGTTTTCTTTTAAAGACAGGGCCGATCTGCATCTCAACACCGTTTTTAAAAAGAACCGTTTCGGGAAAAGAGACCGTCTGTGGATGAGGGACAGATTCTATTTCTATATAAGGCATAAGCTCCTTTTTGATAAATTGCGGGAAATGGGCATGCCTCTGGCTGAAAGCATTGCAATGATGTTTGATAATGAACCCGGAATTGAACTTTCTGAGATCCTTCTTAAACTGAAGAAGAGCGGAGAATATGACATTCTTTTTAACAGGTCGTTTACGGCATTTCTTGCAGAAAGGATAATTAAAATGTACGGTCCGGAGGCTTTTGAATGGTTCAATTCGAAAGCTGACACGGTGATCAGGACCAACTTTGCCAAAATATCCAGAGAGAAACTTGTTGCAGAACTTTTGAAAGAAAATGTTGATTCAGTTCCGGCACAGATCTCTTCCGCCGGTATAATAGTGAGATCGAACAGTTCAAATCTGAAGGAATCGGAACTTTTTAAAAAAGGTCTTTTTGAATTCCAGGATGAATCAAGCCAGCTTGCTTCTCTCCTGATCGGCAGGGATAGCGTTACAATGCTTGATATTTGTGCCGGAGGAGGAGGGAAGACGCTCGCAGCAGGTTCTTTTTTCAAAGGTCTGGAAATTACCGCATCGGACATAAGAGCTCATGCACTGGAAGAGCTTAAGGTGCGCTCTGAAAGGGCCGGGATCAGGGTTTCGACAAAAAAACCTTCTCAGGGGGAGCTTTTTGACACAGTTCTTGCAGATGTTCCGTGCAGCGGGAGCGGTGTGCTGAGGCGGAATCCTGCTGACAGATGGTCGATCGATGAAAAAATGGTCGGAGAGCTCAATTTAATCCAGCATGAAATCCTTGAAAAGGCGAAAGACTTCGTCCGTCCCGGCGGAGAGATCATTTACCTCACATGCAGTTTCCTTGAAGAGGAGAACGAACACATAATTCATAAATTCATAAATAATAACAGCGACTTTTACATTGTTTCAGCACTGGAAAGATTAACTGAAAACATTCCCGGACTTACGGATGCCGGATCCATAGTCAGCGGAAACTATTTCAGAGTGTCACCCGGCAATGAAAGAGACATCATGTTCGGTGCGATATTGCGGAAAAATTGAGTACAACGCACAAAATAAAGGCGGCATCAATGACATCACCCATTACAGTTATGACCCTATGGGAAATCTTTCACACTGTAGAGATGTAAGTTCAAGTTATATCAGCGGTATTGAAGCTTGTAATTCGACATGCGACGGATATAATGAAACGAATTGTGAAGCTGACGGCTGGTAACTCATCCCCCACCCCCTTCTCTCTGAGGAAAGAAGGGGAGTTTTAAGTCCCTTTCCTTTTTGAAAGGGAAAGGGATTTAGGGAATGGGTTGAAAGAGAGGGACCGGGTGAGTTGGAGGATTTAATGCGTAATATGTTAATAATATTGCTTCTATTCCTGTTGTGGTCTTGCACTTCCTGCAACGGCAACGACTCTTCAACAGATGATAAGGATTTGCTGATTGATAAAGACGCTGTATTTGAAGATAAGGATTTGGATGAAATATCTGATTTTGATCTTGATTCAGACAATGTCGACGATGAAAATTCTGAAGATAATGAATCAGAACTTCCTGATCTCTCAAACGATCCATATGTGAAGAACTATCCTGATTATGATAAAAACATAGCCTATGAATATTACGGTGATTTTGATGTTATAGCTAAGGATCCTGATGAAGTTCGCAAACTCTGGGAAAAAAATGCCGGAGTGACAGCGATGCTTGAATGTGAAAAGATGCCGTTTGATCTCTGTTCAGAAAACTACCCTTTTGAACCGCAGATAATAGACGGACCTTATGAACCCTACAGCAAAGAATATTATGACAATCTTCCGCAGATAACAAATAAATGTGATGCACTTCTCACTCCCGGTCATTGGGAGACATCGAATTTATTTAATGAAAAAATATTTCATGGGAAGGGGAATCTTTTTTCATATTATATGGCTTCACATACGGGATCTTGGCAGAGTGGCGGAATTTATATATATGACATAATAAAGAGACAAATTACTAGAATTTCAAGAGGTTTGGCTTCTTTTGGATTTAATAAAAATAGTTTATTTATTGCTGATTATGATTGGAAAATAAATATAACAGAGCCAGAAAGTCAATACTATGGGCAGAGTTTTAAATACCCGATTTATTACAATTATACAGAGCACAAATACGGGCATATGTGGAAAATGAAGGACAACATCAGCAAACCGATTGATAATCTGGTGGATCTCCGTGCAAGTGACACATATGTTCTGATGACAGCATATTTTGACAGTCAAGGCAGTGATGCCAGAATAATGTATACAAAGATCGGGGAGTGGGACAAATGGAAAGAACTGACATATAAAAAAGACACTCTTTACGGGCTTGACAGAAGAGCCGGATACGGTTCCATGCTCGGGCAGTATATCGTTTATTTTGACTATGATCTTGAAATTCAGTTCTGCGACCTTGAAAAGGGTGATGCCGGGTGTTTCCGGGTGAGCAGGGCAGGAGAAGAATCAAGATATCCCTATATTCTAAATGATAAGAATATAGTTTATTATTTCTCGACAGATTCTGTAGATACGAAAAAAGTGTCAATAATCAAAGCTGATATAACCGATAAGAACAGTATCAAATATTCGGTTGTACTGGAAAGGAACAGCGTAACCGGTGCCTGGATCAATCAGATAGATGACAAGTTCATAATTTTCACTGAAAGAAGATTTTCAAACGGGAAAGAAGGAAAGGCGCTTCAGTGTTATTACAGATTTTCTGATAAAAAAGTATTCTGCATGGACGGGGAATTTGATCTCGGACTGGAAAAAGTACACACCTACACATACAAAAGAATGAGCATCTATACAGCAGAGCAGATGATAGCAGTAAGGGATATGGAATGTTACTGCGATTACAATCCTGATAAATGTCCTTTTGATGATTATACACCGAATACTGCAAGTCCTAAAGATCCTTGGAGGAGGCCTTTTCATAAATGAAGATTTATAATGTGTTTCTAATTATTATGCTCTCAAATGTATTTGTATCATGTTTGATTGGCGGTAATGTCAGTGACCCAGACCCATGGAACAATGGTGACAGCGGGGAAGTTTTCTGGACAGATCCGGACACTGGCTACAAATGGTCGGGAATTTCTTCAGACAAATTTGAACAAGAAGAAGCACGATTGTATTGTTTAAATCTTGGAAAAGATGAAACATCGGGTTGGCGGCTGCCAACAATAGATGAGTTGAGGACTTTAATTATAAACTGCCCTTCTACTGAAACCGATGGTGAGTGTGGAGTTACAGATAATTGTATGGAATCAGAATGCTATAATAGTTTCTGTGAAGGCTGTAAATTTTCAGAAGAAGGAATATATTCCAAGATGGGTGACAATGATGCTTTACTGTCTGACCTCAATACAGAAATCAATTCTCCATGGACTGTAGCTTTTCAATTTGGCGGAGTTGGTACTGATCGTGCTAAGAATTTTGTAAGATGTATTAAAAGAAAATAATGTGCATACTTGCGACACTACTCCAAATAGTTTAAATTAGAGTCAGATTGATTTTCCCACCGCAACACAATATCTACAGTGTTGGATTTTGTTAAATAATGTTTCTATTGCTGAATTAAAAGACTGTCTTATACAGTTTGACATCATCGATGTAGACGCCGGCTTTGGCATATCCGCCGTCAGCGTGAAGGGTGAACCAGATGGAGAACTGTTTTCCGGGTGTTGAAGTTATGCCTTCGATCGCACCGAGGAACAGAGAATATGTATTGTCGGCGCTTTTTCCTCTCACGGCCGGATCGGTCTGTTTAGATGTTCCGATGTAATAATAGCCGAAAAGGTCTGCGCCGTCCTTAACTGTTAAAGGAAGAGAGTTTATTTTTGCAGTTGAATCCTCGACGATCTTTACCGGCATTCCGCAATTCGGATCGGCATAGTTCTCAAGCCCGACATAAGCCCAGAACTCGACATAGTACTGATCGTATTCCTCTATTGTAAAAAGGTTTTTGCTTTTTGCCGAATAACTTGTGCTTTCAAGATGTTCCGTATCAAGCCCTGTCGCCATGACATTCGTGCCGCTCTTCGCCACGGTTATTTTGTAGCTGTATGCGTCATAATCAGGAACTCCGATCTCCCAGTTGCTTTGCATGTCCCATCCGGCGCCTCCCGATTCAAAATCGTCGTCAATTATCATCTGGAACTTGAAATCGGCTGTAAAATCAGCACTTCCCAGAGGAGATGAGTCTGAATATAAGGTATTGTTTTTTATGACAATAGTGTATTCGCCGTCTTTTACGAACTGAGAGGAAGGTATGAATTCAGCCTTTTTCCCCGGAGTATCGCAGTTTATTGTTCCGCTGACAGCCTGAGAATCCGATTTGTTCAGCACAAAGAAGTTGGCAGTATTGTTGAAGGCATTAGCCGAACTGTCGCATAAAGGCTCTTTTTTTAATGGAATCAAAGCCTTATAGAAATTGACAACAGGATAAATATCATAAGCTGAAGTCTTGAATGTCCACTCATGACCGTCTCCGGGTTTCATTACATTTCCGGCCGCATCCTCTACCCCCTCAACTACTTTTACCGTGTATTCCGTGTCGAGTTCAAGTGCCGGGCTCCATTCAAATACAGTGTTATCTGAAGTAATTACAGGTGTCTGTGCCACTTCAACGGTGTTAAGTGTTATCTTAACTGTTTCAGGTTTTACAGGTTCCGAGAATACTACAATGATCTTTTTATCTGTTCTCACGCTGTTCCCAGTCGGCAGACACGATTCTTTTATGACTTGCGGTGTTGTGAGGTCGGCCGTGTAGAAATACCAGTTTTTAGCCTGCTGCATGATATTTCCGGCTTTATCTTTTATTACGGCACCTTTAACTGTAACTTTATAGGAAGAATCGCTGTCCCATGCCTGAGTGTATGTAACTACCGGATCGCTGTCACTGCATGTAACGGTCACTGAAGAGTCGTTGATGCTGACTACACTGGTCTGTGTTATTGTGGAGCAGTCGATGGGTTCAGAAAATTCTATTTCAAGTATTTTGTCCAGAGCCACATTCTTTTCATTTTCAGCCGGAGATACCGATTTTATTGAAGGTGCGGTAGTGTCACTTCCTGTGTTTCCTGTATTTCCTGAGTCTGATGTATCTGAAGTGTCGCCTGTATTCCCGGTGTCGCCTGAATCGCCGGTATCAGCCGTGTCACCGGTATTCCCTGAATCAGCTGAGTCGCCGGAGTCGGAAGTATTGCCGGTATCACCTGTATTTCCGGTGTCGCCTGTATCTCCGTTTTCTTCGCAAGTTCCTGTCTCAAGGTTGCAGGTAAGCCCTTCCGGGCAGTCAAAGTTGTCTGTGCAGACATCGTCATCAACTGCACATGAAACAAGAAACATCAATAAAATCAGGACGATCGGTAAATTTTTCATTTTATGCTCCGGAATTGAAAAATGTCTAAAACTTGACAGAGCAGGTCAACTTCAAATAATTAGTCCGAAAATTGTATTTTGTCAATCATCTGGAGAAAAATATGATATTTAGAAAACTTGCTCTTACGGCTGTTCTCATTATCTCAACCTGTTCTCTGAGCGCTTCTTCCGTGCTTGAGCTCATGGGTGCTGTTGATGCGCCTAACCCTCTGACTGCGAGGATAATCTCGACAGGTGCGGAAGCCGCATATTTCAATCCGGCATACATTGTTGCACAGGAGGATTCCTTCAAGCTCGGTTTCGGAATGATGATACAGACAAAGACAATTGAACATTTCAGCCGTCCGCAAGGCTATGATGTGTCAGATCAGATTTATCTGGCTTCGTCGAGTGAAATATCAGGCGATGGAAAATTTATTCCTAAAGCTACAGAAGATCTTCTAAATAAAAGAGGCTCTGCTGATTACGATACTTTTGCCGGTATAATTACAATAGGAGCTGTGAAAAGTATAATTAAAAACTGGGTGGGAGCCGGGGTGTATGCTCTTATTCCTGTCGAAGGAATACAAACTCAGGAACCTTTTTATAACGATGAAAGAGAACAGTATTTCTCCAACAGCCTTCATTTTGAGCTTTACGGTGACAGGCTCAAGCAGTTCAGCATGGCTTTTGCGCTCGGTGGCAAAGTGAGTGATTTCCTTAAGCTTGGTGCCGGACTTTCCGTGTCAACATACACGGTAACAAAAAATAGAGTTTTTGTTCCTGACGGAGGAGATCCATCTACTCAGATAATTAATTCTGAAATGCAGGTCGGAAGTTCTGTCGCACCTTATTTTTCTTTTGTGGCGAATCCGTTCCTCGGATTTAATATCACTGGAACTTTCCATTTCCCGAGAAATACTGGAGTTGTTGAACTGAATAATGAAATGCAGGTATGGAACTGGAATTATGACAACGGAAAAGGGGGAACCAGTAAAAAAGGTTATCTGGAGTCAACTTCGAGTATGACCGCAGGATACGAGCCGATGAAGCTTTCGATAGGCATGTTCTATGAATTTAATGTCGGCGGATACATAATATCTCCGATGGCTGCATTCGAATGGGCGAGGTGGTCAACCTATGTCAACCGTCACGGCGAAAAACCCTCTGACAAATGGAACGATGTTTTTTCAGGGTGCGGAGGAATACTTCTTACACACAGGGAAAGAAAGGCCGCACTGGATATCGCGTATATTCCTTCTCCTGTTCCGGAGCAGGATGGAAGAGAGAATTATGTTGATAATGACAGACTCGGATTTTCTCTGGGATACACGGAATATTTTCACTTTGAGAAGTTCTCGATAGGTGGCGGGATAAGCAGTTCGGCACAGTGGCTTCTTTCAAGGACGGAAACCAAGGATCAGGACAGACTTGAAGAAGATGGCGGGATCGTAGATGAATTTCCCGATGATGCGGCATATTACGGTTCCGCAGACGGTGCGGATGCTTTCAATAAGGCGAAAACAGGTCTTCAGACCAACAATCCGGGCTTCCCGGGCTGGAAAAGCAAAGGGTTTGTTCTGGGAGTGGGCATATCTGTAGAGGTTTTATATTAATTTTTTTCTGGAGGGGTGAATGAAAAGATCTATTATGACAGTGACCGTTCTTCTTATGGTCCTTTTTGCAGTAAGCTGCGGAGACGATTCAAAAAATGATACGGACTGGGGTAATCAGGACAATGAAGTGACCGACGAGGATGCCGGAGATACAGGTAACACCGGCAATACAGGAGATACCGGTAACACGGGTAATACCGGTGATGAAGATTCTGACGAGTCCGAAGAGTCAGATGAGTCAGTCGAGCCAGACGAGTCCGGAGTGGATACAGATACAGAAACACCTGACGAAGATACCGCAGTGGATCCGCTTCTTGCACAATTTATTGGAACATGGGCTCAGAAGATAATTCTCAAATCTTCGAGCAGCAGCATGATAGTAAATGTTCCGAGTGTTACAATCAGATATATCCTTGTTGATATGACGGTTAAAAATGGAAAACTCGAAATAAACAGAAGAAACGGTGTTATGTGTCAGACAGATAATGAAACGGGCAATAATTTTGCTAATGAAGGGGTCGTCGGTTTCAATGAACCTAATTCGAAGTTCAATACAATATACAACTTCTGGAAACCTTCACAGATCCCCGGTCAGGAAAGTACTCCTGATGTAAATATAACAAAAGATGGTGATAAGGTTAAATTCGTCACAAATAAGGAATGGGAGCTCAGAGGCGCCAACATGACAGATCCGTCCACGGAAACGATGATAAGCTCTGATAATGATTCGAGAATATTTGATCATGACGGCGACACTAACCCGGCATTTACGATAACATTTTCGGGAATAGTGAACGGTCCTATTTACTATGTACAGCGACTGACTGCTATATATGACGGTGAGCTTGTTGCTGAAAATAAAATCGAAGGACATGTAGACTGGACAGATGAACAGTATGCTCATCAGGCAACACCCGATGCAACGCTGAAAGGTCAGAAAACTACAGTTACAGACAAGGAGAAAAGCGTTTTCCAGTTCGTTAAAGTTCCTGATACGATGACTTGTCACGGTTCGGACGGTAAAGATGGTCCCGATAGTCTTATTGGTCAGAAAGCGACACTCTTCGATCTCGTGAATCCGAATACAAATCCTGACGGCGACCCGAACAACTAGTTCTTTTATTTTTCAATTTCTTTGAAAAACATCTATAATGTTTCTGACTTATAATTTACTTGAGAGCGTTTAAATGAAAAGTCTTGAAAAATCATTTAAAGAGGCGGCTCTTGCAATCATAGCCGCAGAAAACGGAATGATCTCACCGCAGAAACTGGTGCATATTTTTTCGGACTGGGTGGCATCCCCCGGAGTTTCGATCAGAAAAAAACTTGAGGAAGCACTTCCTCCTGAAAATAAAGCTCTGCTTGAACTTCTCGGAAGCGAGGAGGTCGAAGATGAAGTGCAGAACCGTTCAGTGGAAATACTTATCGACAGCGTAAACAGGATCAAAGAGAAGACAAGGATGGCGGTAAGCCCGTCTGTTGCTCAGAGCGATAATACATCGGAAAGACTTATAACTGACGAGATGCCGGGAAGATACAGCATTCAGGGTGAACTGGCAAGAGGCGGAGCCGGCAGGGTGCTCATTGCTCTTGACAGGCATATAGGCCGTGAGATCGCAATTAAAGAGCTTCTTCTAGACCTCAGGGATAAAAGGGACGGTAAATTAAGGAATGATCCTCAGACCGTAAGTCTCCGCAACAGATTTCTCAGAGAAGCCAGAGTCACGGGACAGCTTGAGCATCCTTCGATAGTTCCTGTTTATGAGATAGGAAAACATGCTGACGGTATTTTTTATTACACAATGAGAATGGTCAAGGGAAAAACGCTTGCCAAGGCTATATATCAGGCGGCATCTCTTGAAAACAGGCTGGAACTGCTTCCTCATTTCTACAATATATGCAACGCTGTAGCCTATGCGCACAGCAAAGGTGTCATAAACAGGGATCTCAAGCCTTCCAATGTGATGATTGGTGAGTTCGGGGAGACAGTAGTGCTTGACTGGGGTCTTGCAAAGGTCAAAGGCCAGACTGATATAGGTGCAGAGAAACTTGAGTCGGGGCTCAGGCTGTTCCTTGATGCCGATGTGGGTAAGACTGTTGTAGGCTATGCTATCGGAACCCCTTCGTACATGCCTCCTGAGCAGGCGGAAGGAAAGGTTGACGATATAGATGAAACTTCGGATATATATTCTCTCGGCGCTATTTTATACCAGCTTCTTACCGGCAAACCTCCTTATGTCGGGAAAACGGCTTCAGAAATACTGAGAAAGGTCGTTGCTCCCGGAAGTGTAAATGCATGTAATGAAGACCAGTCCATTCCTCCCGAGCTTTCCGCAATAGCCCAGAAGGCCATGGCGAAAAAGAAAAAAGACCGTTATACCTCCGCGACAGAGTTGATCGAGGATCTGAATGTCTATATGTCAGGCGGCAAGGTCAAGGTCTACAAATACTCATTTGCAGAGACATTCAAGAGATTCGCATCGAAGAACAAAGCGCTTTTCATAGCATCCATACTGGTGTTTCTGATGCTTTCAATATCGACTGCGGTAATTGCTCTGTATTATGAAAGAGAGGTCAAAGCAAATCAGTCGGCTCAGAAAGAGAAAGTGATCTCCCAATACCGTACTGCACAGGCTTTCAATGAGAAGTCCGCAAGACTTGAAAGTCAGAAACAGTATCTTTCATCGAGAGTTTATGCGGCGGCTTCAATGTACTATAATCCTGCGAACAGCAGAAGCCCTGAATATTCTCCGTGGTTCAGAAAGACCTTTAAAGATTCTGATACGCTTCTTGCTGATGCGGCATCAAAATTCTATCACAGACAGTTTCACCGCGGTGCTGTTTATGAAACCGGATTGACAATTGACTGCAGGATAGGAGCGGTATCTTTTTTCAAAAACGGTCAGACAGTAGCCGCCGGCTGTGACAGCGGGGAAGTCAGAACTTTTGAAATGAACAACTTGAACGCTGTCAGGAAATATGAAACAGAAACAGATGTTAACGATATTTCTGTTTCCCCTGATGGTAAGAAATTCGCACTTTCAGGAATGAACGGGGTTCTCACCATAGTTAATACGGATGAGACAGTCCCCACAGTCCTTATGAAAAACAATGCCGGGTTCAAGTGCGTGGAATTTTCAGGAACTGGAAAAGATGTTCTGATATGCGGAGCAGATTCAATTTTAAGATCTGTAAATGTTTCAACATCAGCAGTAATTGAATTTAAAGGTCATTCCGGCAGTGTAAATGATGCAGTTTATCTTAATGAAAATATGTTTGCATCATGCGGAAACGATGGTACGGTCAGGGTTTGGGACATTATGAAAGGTATTGAGACCGGTAATGTGCAGATGGATGAAGCACTTCTTGAAATTGCCGTGTCCCGGGATGGAAAAACATTGATAGCCGGTGGAGAATCCGGTTCTGTTTATGTTTTAAATGCTGCGAATCTTAATCAGACTGGCAGGTTCATGCTTCATATGAGTGCAATAACTTCACTGAATTTTTCTGATGACGGAGAACTTTTCATTTCGTCTGACAGAGAAGGCAGGTCTATAGTGTGGGACAGATCTCTTGTGGCGCCTCTTTTTACGCTGGAAGGGCATAACGGACCTGTATCACAGGCTTTATTCATGGACGGTGCGGCCAGCATACTTACAGCCGGAAGAGAAGGTTTTGTCAGATTCTGGAAAAGACATGGAAGAACAAACATTCAGCTTTTTCCTTTTGATTCCACAAGACTTGTTTCAGCCGCGCGGTCAGAAAACGGATGGATGGTTGTGGTCACAAAAGACGGTGAGATGAGCGTTCTGAATAAAAAAGAAAATATTACGAAAACAGTAAAACACGGATCTCCGGTTTTCAGCGCAGATATTGATAGCAACGGAACGATGATCGCTGCCGCCGGATGGGATACAATGATATCTGTTTATGACAGAGAATCAGGAGAGGAGAAATTCAAGCTCTCAGGCAATGAAAATTCAGTTATGAAAGTGAGATTTTCGAAAGACGGAAAATTCATCGCTTCTGCAGGCAGGGACGGGAGTGTAAGGCTTTTTTCAACGCAGGACGGCAGACAGGTCTCAGTATACAGGTGCAGTAATGGAAGTGCGAACGGGATAGCTTTTTCGAATAAAGGTGATGCTCTTGCCGCTATCTGTGAAAACGGGGATACGGCTCTGCTTTCTGTGAGCAGTCTGAATGTTGAAAAGCTTATTAGAAAAAATGGAAAGAAACCGGAAAGCATATCTTTTTTCAAAGACGACAGAAAGATCATTACAGGATATCAGGACCGTTCGATATTTATTACTGATCTGGAAAATAATTCTGAGACGGAATTGGCAGGACATACTGATACAATAAAGGAAACAGGTGTTTCTGACGATGGAAAATATGCCGTGACAGCCTCAAGCGATCTGACTGTTAAACTGTGGGATGTCAATGAAAGCAAGCCGCTGCTGACCATCCCCGTTTCAAAAGACCCGGGTTGTGCTTTTTTCGTGCCGGATGAAAAGTATATCGCTGTATGTGACGGCGGAACATTGAAACTGTATCCGATGCAGTTCTCTGACATAGAAATGGATCCCAAAGTCCTCCTTGAAAAAATGGAAAAAGAGGCAGGCGTCAGACTCAAGGATTTCTACCTCGAAGCAGAGATGTAGATCACCAGATCATTCCTTCAAAGGTTTCAGGGAATTTGTAGTTGAGCATTTCTTCAGTGCTGGAGAAGACTTTGTAGAGAAAAAGTCCTTTGCCGGGAAGGGTGTGCGGCACAAGTGAGCGGTCTTTCGCCTCTATCAATGCCGGAATGTCGCCGGGAGAAAGTCTTCCGCGCCCTACAGAAACAAGGGTTCCGCAGATTATCCTTATCTGCTGTTTAAGAAATCCTTCGCCTGTGAAATCTATTGCCATATAGCCGTCTTTTACGAATATTCCTGACTGCCTGATCGTTCTCACGGTTGTTTTTACATCGCTTCCCGTTCCCATGAAACCTGCAAAATCGTGAGTTCCGTTAAAATGGGCTAGAGCTTGTTTCATTTTTTCGACATCAAGAGGGTATCCGCTGTGCCAGCTCATGTCAAAAGCCCACGGGGATGCAGTTTTTTTAAGACATATCATGTATCTGTAATGCTTTCCGAAAACAAATTCCCTTCCGTCACTGAACCCTTCTATTATCTTTACACTATTTACCCGTATATCTTCCGGAAGGAATGAATTAAGCCCCAGTCTGAACGAATCAGGCGGAATGTTTCGGAGTTCAGGTACTGTTACAATGAATTCAAGCGCATGAACTCCCGTGTCGGTTCTGCTGCACCCTGAAGGATACGGGCACTCCAGTTTAAATATGTCGCTGACGGTCTTTTTGAGCACACCCTGAACGGATACGGCATTTTCCTGATACTGCCACCCGTGGTAGTTCCTTCCGTTAAATGAAATGTTCAGAAGATACATATTCCGCCTTTTAAACAAGTACTTCAGTGAATTTAACATAAAAAAGAGATCGGTCAATATTAATTGGAACTTTAATAAAACTGTGGTAATATCGCTCCCGTGAAGAAAAGGAGAGGGAATTGAACGATTTTTTAAAGAAAAGACCTGCCAACACACTGGTTTTTATTTTACTGATAGTTCTTACCGTACTTACCGGTATCCTGCCGAGAAATGAATTCCAGATATTTCTGCTCCTCATGACATTTCTGTGCGCCGGAGTTATGCTCAAAAGAAAATGGCTTTTCGCAAGCATCGCAGTAATAGTCATATCCCTCATTTTTACACTGCATGACCTTGCAAAGATACAAAGCGGCGACAACGGTAAATTCATCAAGAAATTCCAGTTCCGGATGGGTTCGGGTGACGAAGAGGAGTAGATGACGGCTGTACTAAGGCATTTTGAAGCATTTCTCATGCTGCAGACCACTTCAAAAAGAAGGCCTCTGGCGCTTCTTTTCTTAGGGATAATGCTGCCCGGACCTCTGAAATATCTTTTTGTCTTCCTGCTCATATCCAAGCTGATATATCTCGACATAGCATCAAGAAAGATGAAGATGATACTTTCTTTCCCTTTTTCAAGAGCCGAAGTGTTCATTTTCTCATATATTCTCGGAATTATGATCGTTTTCTGCGGATCGGTCACGGGAGAGTCCTTTTTCACAGGCAGCATAGATCCGGTCCTCATACCTTCACTTATGATATTCTATTCGGCATATTTCGGTGTGTTCGTACTTGTCTGCATGAAAGGGGCGAGCAGTATAACACTGCCTGTATTCCTTCTGATAGCTGACCTTTCAGCAGGTTCATACGGGTCTTTTGAAACGAATGTGTTCTCCTGGATAAGCCCGCTTTACCACAAAGACATGATCTACGCTTCAGTCTTTTCAGCATTGGTACTTGCCGTTTCGTTCATTCTGTTCGTTAATGACAGGAGGGAGAAGTGGTGATAGAACTTGCATCAGTATCAAGGAATTTTGGAAAAACTGCGGCGTTGAAAGATGTTTCCGTGAAGATCCCCGACGGCTCTTTCTTCATTGTTGTAGGTCCTAACGGTGCAGGAAAGACCACGATGCTGAGAATTATATCAGGCGAACTGCTCCCGACCTCCGGCACGGTCACTGTGGATAATGTCAGAAATTTCAAGACCCGTATCGCCGTAGCCGAGGAGAACAGGGATTTTTTCAACGAATTCAACGCGTTTAAATATTCTGAGTTGTATAAGTTCCTTTATGATGATTTCGATGCAAAACGGTTTTTTGAACTTATTAAAAGACTCGGCATAGAACCCGGGAAACCTGTTGAATCATTCTCAAAAGGGATGAAAACATGGCTTTTGAATTCACTGGTCATATCAACAAATTCCCCCGTAATGATATTCGATGAGCCTCTTCAGCATCTCGATCCTTCCGTCAGAATGGATTTTCATGTGCTTCTCAGAGAAGAGAACTCCAAGGGAAGGACGCTGATCATAAGCACCCATGAAATATCGGAGTTCAGTGATGCTGCGAAGTCGGTGGGAATAATAAATCACGGCAGAATAATATATTCAGGTGACATAGCCCAGACTGTTTTCTCACACAGGATGGTTCCGGGCACGATGAGCTTTGACGAGACTTCGACGATAGGTCCCGTATTTAATGAAAAGCTTGTCAGAACAAACGATAACACCGGCAGAGAACCGCTCCTTAAAGAGATCATTGCGGCATATATCAACGGTTCCGACCTTTCGGAAAGACATTGAACTTCACGCGTGTACGCGCGGATTTCTTGACAATTTCTGAGATTATATATATACATAAATGGCTTTTGCGGGCGTAACTCAGTTGGTAGAGTGCCAGCTTCCCAAGCTGGATGTCGCGGGTTCGAACCCCGTCGCCCGCTCCATTTTTAATGGTGGCCGTGAACAGATACAGATTCATTTCAGCAATACTCATTTTTACAGTCGGCATAATGTTCATAATAAGGTTCTCTTTTTATCCGGTGACCTCATTCATCCTTGATGCTTTCGGCATAAATTACGATTTTTCAGATATGTCTGTTGATACGGACGGGACTGTAAAGCTTGAAGATCTCTCGCTCAATATCGACGGTGTCGCCGGTTTTAAATGTGAAAGCCTTGCGTTCTCAATAGGCAGAAGGACTACAGGTTTCCTGAAAAAGGAGTTTGTGATAAGCCGCCTTGAGATCGTCAGGGGAGAACTGACCTTTGACAGCAAATGGATCGTTGAGCCGGCAGATTTCACAATACCGGAAACCCTTCCTTACTTTCCGCTTGAAGAGATAAATATCAGTAAGTTCCGCATAAATGCGATGATAGATGAAAAGACCGGAGCGGTATCCGAGGATATTTCGATAAAAGGTAACGGCATTTACAAAATAGAGCTTCCCCGTACATCTTTTCTACACAGCTCTCTGCGTGAAAAACTTGATCTGTCTGTCAGTGCTGAAATAGAAGCCAGAGGATATGTATACCTTGTCAATGACCTGAGCCTGAAATCAGAAGGCATTTCTCTTTCCGGTTCCAAGCAGGATGACACAGGGAACCTGAAAGGTGAAGTCTCCGTCGGACTTTCCAGTATCGCGGCACTTTTCAATGAAAAGGCGGAAGGTTCTTTCAATGCTGATTTCACGGTGGGCGTATCAGGAAAAGTCCCTTTTGTCGAGACTGCGATATCGGTGTCAGATGTGCTTTATGAAGGATTCATGCCATGGGACATACATGCATTTCTTAAGATAACCCCTACTGAAATGTACATTGACAGGCTTAACCTGTTCCACAAAGATGAGGTCTTCCTTTCTCTCGACGGCATCTGGCCTTACAATGAAAAAAAGATCAGAGGCGTTGCAATGCTTTACAGGTTCGATCTGGATAACTGCCTTGACAGAATGACGACAAGCGGAATAGTGAACCTTATCGTTTCAGGCAGTGCCGACTATGTTTTTTCAACTGAAACACTTTCTGCTGATGCATCGGTCGATTTCACTGTGAATGATTTTGATGTCGACAACAGAACTATACTTGACCTTCCCAGAGAGGTCTTTGTTACAGGGCATGCAACAGTGGGAGCTGACGGTGTAAAACTTCACGATGCGATAGTAAAGACGAAAGATGAAACAAGCCGGCTTATTGTGAAGGATTCGTGGTACGGTTTTGCCGACAGCATGAAATTCCACATTCCGGTTATGCCGGGGTCATGGATAAACCTTGATGATGTAAAAATGATAACGGGTTTCGATGTAAAGGGAAAGGGCTCGATAGAGGCGCTGGTGACATCATATTACGAGAATCCGGTAATTACAGGAAATTTCAACGGGACGGCCTGTCACTTTGCCGGATATGATGCCGAAAGCTGTAATATAACGACCTCAATGAAAGATTTTGTGCTCGATCTCAGGATAAACGAGGTTCGTCAGAGATCGCTCATTTCAAAGAATTCCTCTGTTGCTATAGATTTCAACCCTACCCCGATAAAAACATCGTTCGTGATCAATGATGCAAAAGGTTCGGTGAAGGATGCCGCTTCGGTGTTCGGTCTTGATGCAGGCGCTTTTACAGGAAGTGTGCAGCTTAATGCCGAAGGTTACTATCAGAACGACCTTGACAGGCTGAATGCTGTCCTGAAAGCTGATAACATACAGGTTAGCGGCGTGAAACTGCTTGATTCAGGTGTCGTGAAGGTCGTCGATTCGGATGGAGCGTTCAATGTCGAGAAAAGTTCGGTGAAATATGGAGGCACGGTCGTCGACATATCGGGAAATGTTTCAAAGAAAGATTACATGGCAGACATAACTCTGCGCGCATCTAACTGCTCCTGCGAGGATTTTTTCAAGGACAGGACGGTAACTTTTGAGGATCCTTCTTTAACTGCCGGAGTGACAGGAGATCTTTTCGCCCCTGATATTGAACTGTCTCTCGGATTGAAGAATGTAGAGTTTGAAAAGATAAAAATGGGGAATTTATCGCTAAAAGCCGGTTATAAAGGAGAGTCTTCAGAACTGGTTGCTCAAGCAAAGCTCGGTAAAAGCGTTACAGCAAAGGCATTCATGAAAGACCTTGATACGGAAAAGTTCGAAGCTGAGCTGAAACTTGACGATTTCCTGTACAAAGTTGGTGATTTCTTCCTGAAAGTGTCGGCTGATGCCGATCTGAAAGGGGGCAGCGTAAATGCGAAGATATCTAAACTTATGGCTGAGCAGTCGGGATTTTTCGTGAGGAATTCGGCTCCGGTGCTGGTCAGGGGCGATATCGATGATCTTGTGATAGAAAAGAGCTTCTTTGACGGTGAAACGGCGAATTTCTCAGTGGAAGGGACGGTTAAAGATTATGTTCCGGAACTCAAAGTGAAAGGTGTCGCATTCCCGAGAATGCTTGAAATGCTCTATCCTGATATGCTTTCGGGTTTTGACGGGAAGATATATTTTGATTTCGGTCTCAGAGGCGGCGATGTGGACGGATCTCTTACTCTTGTCGACGGTTCATACAGGATCGATAATCCGCAGATAGTGCTTAACGGCATCAATGCCGGAATAAACATAAAGAACAGAAAGTGGACAATTGAAAATTTCAGAGGTTTTGCAGGGGGAGGCAAAGTGGTCCTCCGCGGTGAGGGGAGTATCTTCCCGTTCAATAACGCTTCGGTGTCGCTGAAACTTGTAAACCTGACGGGAAAACTTGCCCAGGTCGGCGATTTCGGGCTGTCCACGAACCTTGACATCATAATGTTCAATCCTGAACAGATATCGGTGAGCGGTGATGTTGAGCTGAAGAATGTAGTTTACAATCAGCCCGTCTCTCTGGACAGCGATCTTCTGAAAATGATCTCAAAGTTCGGAAAGAAGCAGTCAGGATCTGAAATAAGGAAGTCCGTTCCGATAGACCTCGATCTTAACATAACGGGAAAGAACAACATAAAAGTGAAGACCAATCTTGTCGAAGCTGAACTGTTCATTGACGGACATATAACCGGCACGACAAAAAAGCCTGACATAGAAGGCACCATCCTTCTCAAGAACGGCCGCCTCGAATATAAGCAGAACGATTTCACCATTGAAAGAGGAATGATCTCGTTTGAAAAGGGGAGCGGGGTCAATCCTTACATCGATATAGAGTCTTACAGGAATGTGATAGAGAAAAGGGCCGAGGATGAAAAAGAATACAAAGTCATAATGTATGCCGTGGGGTATCCTTTTGACGGAGACCTTCGGGTGACATTTGACAGCATTCCGCAGCTTGACCAGTCTCAGCTCATATCTCTGCTCCTGTGGGGAAATACTGGTGACCAGATGACCGGAGACCTTGCGATAGCGGCGGTCACTGACATCATGGGAATAACTACGGAGGTCAAAAGGAATTTCAGACTGTCGAGGTTCGAGCTTGTTCCGAGATATTCGGAGCTTGACAGCAAGACCATTCTCATGCTTGTAGCTGAAAAAGAGATCTACAGCGATCTTTTTCTCCTTTTTGAGACCAACCCGTCAGACACAAAAGACCAGAGGATAGAGCTGAAATACAGAAAGAAGAACCTTGACACCGCTTTCGAGTGGAAGAACAGGGACAGTCTTGAGAACAGTTACGGCGGAATAGGGTTCGACCTGAGGTTGGAATATGTTTTTGAATAGGAAATCCCTTTTTACATTTATACTGCTGATAGCGGTCTCAATGCCTATTCATTCAAAAGATCTGATATCAAAAGTGATATGGGACAGTCCTCTTGAAAAAAGCCGTTTCGGCAGTCTGATAAAGGTCGAAAAAGGCTCCGGTTATTCTGTCAGGGATGTGAGAAGGACTGTCAAACTGCTTTATGCCACAAAGCTTTTCGAGCAGATAGTCGTGACAGAGTCGAGGGATGATCAGGGTGATATTGAGCTTACGATAAAAGGCGTGCCTCAGCTTTTCATAAAGGATATCTCCATCAAAGGCAATTCAAAGATGTCTAACAAGGATGTGAAGCTCGCCGCGGACATAGGGCTTAACATGCCTCTTTTCAGCAGTAAGCTCGAAAAGATAAGGGAGGAGATAATATTCCTTTACCGTGAGGAGGGTTTTTTCGATACGCTTGTCAATGTGGCGACCGACATAACAGGGGATGATTCGGTCAAGATAAAGATAAACATTACAGAAGGTCCTCAGGAAAAAATAAAAGAGATCGTTCTTTCGGGCAGCATGTTCAAATCTGTGAGAAGAAGGCTGGAATTCGATCTTGCCGCAAGTTTCAGAGGGAAACCTTTCACTGACAGGAACATCGATGATATGAACGAATATCTGATAAATTATTTCAGGGACAGGGATTATCTTGATGTATCGACGAAGATAGGCAAAGGTGAGAATGGAAGGGTTATATTCACTGTCAATCAGGGTCCGCACTATATTCTTGAGATCCCTGAAACAGGTTCGTTCTCTGTTGACACAATTAAAAAAGTCATCGTTTCGGTGAGCAATTACTATTTTGACAAAGAAGGTGTTGAAAGAAAGCTTCTCCGCTTTTTTCAGGCATACGGGTATCACGACGCTGTAATAAAGGTCTCCGCTTCGACGCGCAACCCCATGAAAAGCAATGAATCGAGAACCTTGAAGGTCGACATAATGCAGAAAGAGAGAAGGTTCATCAATGATATTATATTTACAGGGGCATCTGTGTCGAACCGCTCTCTTGTCGTTTCAAGGCTTAAGGACTTCATCGAAAAAAAGATAGAAGAGGAGGATTTTCCTGAAATAAAGATAAACCGTAACGATACCGGAGGCGGTTACAAGGATACTGATAATGAAAGGGTCAGGACGATCTCGAAAAGCCCGAAGGACAAAGTGATGCTCCCTGATTCCCCCCTTGCGATCCCGGAAGATTATCTGGGTGAGATCGGTGAAATAGTGAAGAAGGTCTATCAGAACGAAGGCTACATAAATGCTGAAGTAGTGAGTTCCGAGATCATTGACGATTCGGGGAAGCTTTTCCTTCATGTCGGAGTCAAGGAAAAAGAGAAATTCATGCTTTCGAAGGTTACTGTAGAGACAGGCGACGGTGCTCTTGACAGAATGATAAAAGGGAAGCTCATACTGACAAACGAGATCCCTTACAGTGACAGAGTTGTGAATGTCTACCGTGAAAGGATCGTCAGCTATCTTGCAAAGAAAGGATACCTGTTTGCATGGGTGACCGAGGAGGAAAGGTTCAGCGGTAACAAGGTGGACCTTCATTTCAAGGCGGAATATCTTTTCCCTGTCAAGGTCACTGAGGTGGTTATCGCCGGTAACCACATAACTAAGCAGGGTGTTATCAAAAGCGTTCTGAGGATCGAATCGGGGGACACTCTCAATGGCGAGTCTTTCGCCTACAGTCGCAGAAACCTTCTTCAGACCGGGGTTTTCGATTCGGTATCCATATCTTTCATAGATCCTGAATTCCCTGCCGCTGAAAAGGATGTAACTGTCGTTGTCGGTGAGATCGAAAGGTGGAAACTTGTGCCCGGTGTCGGCATAAGTACCGATGAAGGCCCGAGGGTTACGGGACTGATCGAGTGGAAGAACTATCTCGGCTCGGGATTCTCGACAAAGCTGAGTTTTCAGCTTTCAAGGAAGCTTGAGATCTTCATGGGAGACAAGTTCAGAAAATATTACGGCAGGGATTTCTCGCTGGGCGAGCAGATAGAGAGAAAAATAAATCTTGCGTTCATTTTTCCTGATCTTTATCTCCCAAGTGTCCCGCTGTCATCACAGATCGAGGTGTTCCATATCCACGATATAAGAAGCAATGCATATCTTCCGTACATGATAGACAAGTACGGTCTCTTCTTCAGTCTTTTCAGGAGATTCAACAACAACTTCTTCCTTTCTACAGGCCTTGAGCTCGCTTACCAGATGGAACGCGACCACGAAGAGGATGCTGAGGGAAAAGTTACATATTCGGACATTGACAGTCTTCAGGTCTCTCCTGAGTTCAGGGGATACATCGATTTCAGGGACTCGCTTTTCTTCCCGATAAAGGGCTACAAGACTTCGTTCAAGGTGTTCAACAAGTCCACGATATACGGTGAAGGGAGCAAGTTCACACAGTTCGAGAACAATTTCGCTTTTTATGTTCCTCTCCAGTACAGGCTTAATTTTGCAGGTGACCTTGAACCCAGAGACACAATAATCTTCCACTCGTTCATTGAAACGGCATTCCTCATTCTGCACGAAGGAGAGCTCACCTCAGATGATGTGCTCAAGCTCGGCGGTTCGACGACAATCAGAGGTTTTTTCAATAACGAGATGATCCCGGTGGATCACACGACAGGATCGCTTCAGGGAAAATATTATTTCTTCGTACGGAATGAGCTGAGATTCAAACTTTTCGAGAGCATGTATCTGATTTCATTCCTCGATTTCGGTAACTTGTGGGAAAAGATCAGCAACCTGACGGAAAATGACCTTTTCCGCTACACCACAGGAGGAGGTTTTACTTATTTAACTCCTATCGGTGCGGTGACTGCGCAGGTCGGTTTCAACCTCAGGCCGCAGAAATATGAAGAGGAATGGGCTGACGGTATCTGGGCTTTCCATATTTTCATATCAACTTTCTGAGGAATGTGCATATTTCAAAAATGTTTTAATTGTGAAAATATAAATTCAGGGTCAATTGATATCTTTGAGAATGCAAACCATTTTTTCCCAAGATCTTTAAGCGATGCCCCGATATGATAAACAGTTTTTTCGTCAATGATCAGAAATCTGTCATGGGATTTTTCAAAAGTAATTACTTCTACTGCTTCGTACTGTGTATTGTGTTTTTCAAGATCAAGCTTCAGCTGTCGGGTCAGTTTTGATGTGTAAATGGTTGCTTTTACACCTGAATTCCGTTTTGATAGCATTGCAAATACCGTTTCATCAATATAGTTGTCGATTAGAATTATGGAACTTTTTGCTTCTTTTATAAATGAAACTGCTTTCTCATATGCGTCGAAAACCTGACCGTCAAAAAAGATTCCTTCTTTTGGTGGAAGTGCCTGATGAATGATCAGTTCAAACTTTTTTTCATGCTCGTAAAGCTTATGTTCGATGTGTTCTATCCGTTGATTAAGTGCATAACCTTTCATCAGATAATTTTTCAGTACTTGATTTGCCCATATTCTGAACTGTGTTCCCCGGCGCGATTTAACTCTGTAACCGACTGAAATAATTACATCAAGATTGTAGAAATCAACTCTTCTTGAAACTTTCCTGCCACCCTCAATTCGAACTTGTGGGAAATTCCCACGAGTTGAACTTTCTTCAAGTTCACCTTCTTGATAAATATTAATGATGTGTTCTGTGATAGTTGATCTGTCTTTTTCAAAAAGTTCAGCCATCTGGTTCTGAGTGAGCCATACGGTTTCTCCTTCCAGCCTGACTTCAAGAGATGAAAGGCCTTTTTCCGGCTGATAAATTATAATCTGATTATTCTCAATTCCTGAACTCACCATTTTCTCAAATCACCGTTAAACATAATGGAATATAGCGACTTGATATGTTTTGGTCAAATTAAATTTGGCTTGCGGGGCATATCCTGCTTAGCGGACATTTGTCACATTCATGTTTCACAGGCCGGCATACGGTCTGCCCGAGGGTGACGATGTACTGATTTATCTCTTTCCAGTATTTTTGAGGAATGACTTTTTTAAGTTCGATCCTTGTTTTTTCAGGTGTGTCAGTCCTGACAAGCTCCCACATGTTGGATATTCTGTGGACATGGGTGTCAACGCAGATGTCATATCCGTCAAAAGCCTTGATGTATACCAGCGATGCTGTTTTTATGCCGACGCCCGGAAGGGTTGTGAGCTCTTCAACGGTTCCCGGCACTTTTCCAATGTACTTTTCGAGCACGATCTTTGCGAGCTCGTGAAGGTTCTGCGCTTTTGTCTTGTAGAAGCCGACAGGATATATGAGCTTTTCCAGTTTCGCGACTGAAAGTTTAGCTGTTTTCTCAGGTGTGTCGGCGACAGAAAAAAGTTTCATTGACGCTTTTGCTGTGGTGCTATCCTTTGTTCTTGCGGAAAGCATCGTGGAGACAAGTATTTTCCATGGCGAGTCTCCGCCTGCCGCCATGAGGTCTATTATCGGCACATGTCCGACGGTACCGGCCCATTTGTGAAGGAGCTCAAAGGTTCTTTTGACTGGAATTGGGCTCATTTTTTGTTCTTATCTTTATTTTTGATGATTATTTCGTTGAGCTTTTCTTTATCTTCTTCAGATATCTCGGCTTTCGGTTCATCTTTAACGGTCTCTTTCAGTTTTTCGGCACCTTCTTTTATGCTTTTTCCGGTCTCATCAAGCCCTTTTTTGATGGAGGCTGTAGTTTTTTCAAGGGTCTTTTCGCTGTCATCCTTGACTTCCTCGAATGTACTGCTCACTTTAGGCGCAATGTGTTTCCACAAGGGTTTCCCTTCCCAGCAGAAGTTTGCAAGAAGGAAAAGTGTGATGAGAAAAAATATGACATATTTCATCAGATAGTCCTCCTAAAAAATTGTAAGTATCTTCGGTCCCTGTGCGGTTATTGCCACGGTATGTTCGACCTGACAGCTCAGCTTTCCGTCAACTGTCACGACCGTCCAGCCGTCATCAAGCGTTCTGCATTTGTATGATCCTTCATTTATCATCGGTTCTATTGCGAGCACCATACCTTCGACAAGTTTTTCACCTTCTCCCCGTGTGCCGAAATGGGGTACCGCGGGATCTTCGTGAAGATGGACCCCTGTTCCGTGACCGACATATTCCGTGACTACTGAAAATCCGTTGCTTTCCGCATATTCCTGTATCGCGGCACCGATGTCGCCGATGGTTTTTCCGGGAACGCATTCCTGAATTCCGATCTCAAGGCATTTTCTTGTGACTTCAACGAGCTTTTTTGCGGTGTCATTTGCTCCGGGCATGAGATATGTCTCTGTGCTGTCTCCGATAAGGCCGTTAAGTGTGACTCCGCAGTCGACTTTCACGATATCGCCTCTTTTTACGATCTTGTGTTTTTTCGGAATTCCGTGGACGACTTCGTTATTTATTGCGATGCAGGTGGCGTGTCTGTATCCCATAACCGATTTGAAAGTCGGATATCCGCCTCTTTTTTTTATGAACCTTTCGGCGTAACTGTCTATCTGGAGTGTGGAAACTCCGGGCCGGATATAATTTTTCAGTTCGGCATAAAGCTCTGCAAGTATCTTTCCAGCCTCGTGTATTTTCCCGATCTGCTCAGGTGTTTTTATAATGATACCGGTCATTTTCAGCTCCGCATTCCGTTTACATGAACTGGCGGTTTTCAGCAGTATAATAATCATAACTGCCTGAATCGCAAGTTGCAGTTTGCAGTTATCCTTTATAAAGAAGTTGATGTTGAATATATCGACGGAACAGCCGCTTGCAATTCAACTTGCAGCGGATACAATGAGGAGAATTGCGAAACTGACGGGTGGTAACTCATCCCCCACCCCCTTCTCTCTGAGGAAAGAAGGGGAGTTTTAAGTCCCTTTCCTTTTTAAAAGGGAAAGGGATTTAGGGAATGGGTTGAAAGAGAGGGACCGGGTGAGTTGGAGGATTTAATGCGTAACATATTAATTATATTCCTGTTGCTATTATTCTGGTCTTGTACATCGTGCAACGGGAACAATCCGAAAAGCGACAATGACAATCTTGCAGTGAATGATACAGAAGCAGATATTGATTCAGTCAAAACCGATAATGACATTGATGACTTGTCCGACGAAGTGTTTGACACGGAGTCGGAAACGCCAGACATTGATGAAGATACGAACTGCCCGCCTTTAAAAGAGGCGGGGTTCCCTTATTCAAGAGTTGACGGAAGTATTCATTTCTGCCGTAAGTGTGACACACCGACAGAACTTGATCCGGACTGTGTGTCAAATCTGTGGAAAGAACCGAATGAAGTTTTGTGCAAAGAGCATCCCGATCTGGACTGTTGTGGGTATCCTTGTGTAATGGAGGATTTGACACCACTTTATTATGAAGAAGTTGTAGAGAATCACCCGACTATTTTTTTAGACAAATGTGATATTATGCTGAATGCCGACAATCCAAGTGGCTGGCAGACCGGAATAGCATCATTTAAGCATTACAATCTGTCGGAAGGAAAGATAGGGATGGCTCTGGGGAATGTCCTGCCTTATGCCGACGGGTATAAAACAGCAATTTTTGATATATCATCGAGAAAGTATGAAATGGTAGGGTTTAACTCTAGCAATAACAATATTTCATATAGTAAAGGCAATATCTTTTTCGGTGTCAACAGCGATCATGTAAATAATTTTATTTCGGCGTATGACTATATAGTTTACAAAGATTCTGCAGGTAAATATAAAGCTGTGTACAATGCACCAGTCAGCTTTGTAAGCGGCAATCCGATAATAAATGAAAAATGGGTATTTATGAATGCCCAGATCAAAGCTGGCGATCCTGACAGAATGATGTATGCAAAGATAGGAGAATGGAAGTGGACTGTTATCGGAGAGGGTGATACTGGTGGCAAACCCAATCTTGTTGGAAACAAACTTGCGTTTTATGATCAGAATTTCAAAGGATATGTGTGTGACCTGAGCAAAAGTCCCAAAAGCCGTGACGACTGCACGAAGCTAAACCGTGAAGGAGAAAGGATAGCAACACCAATAATAGATAAGGAAAATGAAAACCTGATTTATTATGAAAATATTGACACATCAAAATCCAATAAGATAGGAAAAGTTGACATAAGTAAAACACCGTTTAAATACGAAGAAATAGATATTCCCGGACTTTCGGCAAATACAAAAACGCTTCCGGTTCAGCAGGTTAAAGGTGATTTTATACTTCTTACCAACATATTCAATCCGGCAGAAGGAGAGGACGGAGATCCAGAAGGTGATGCGAGAGTCTGCTATTACAGGATATCAAAGAAGAAAAGCTACTGTGCACAGGCAGTAGAACACAACGACGGAATCATGGCATATAAAATGGCGTTTCCTGAATTTGAAGGACACTGGCTTGTCTGGCAGGACAGACAGCAACCAGCTATGAAACTGCGGGACATGGAATGTTACTGTGATTATCACCCTGAACTATGCCCGTTTGATGATTATATACCTCAGCCGGAAAACCCGAAAGATCCGAAGACAGGAAAAAGACTAAGTGAGTTACCAAGAAAATGAAAAAAGTTATAGTTTCCACTTTATTTATCATTTTAACGGTAGCTGCCTGTGATGGCGATTTTCCTACTGAATATGCGGAGCTTGAGTGGTCTCATTCATCTTCAGACAGAATGAATTGGCAGGAAGCAACGAAGTATTGTGAAAATATCGGCGGCAGACTTCCCACAATATCGGAGATCAGAAAACTTATTCAAAACTGTCCAGCAACTGAAACTGGTGGAGAATGCAAAGTTGCAGACGATTGCTTGCTATTCAATGAATGTGACGGCTATGGGTGTGACGGATGTGAATATGATTATGGTTATACTGGAATTTATAGCGTTTTCGGCGGAAATTCTGATATGTGGTCATCATCTTCGGATTCGAACAATTCTGATGGTGCGTGGATGGTCTACTTTAACTCTGCCAGTGTAGTATACGAAAATAAAAAAAATATGATTTCTTTTCGTTGTGTGAAATGAATTGTTAAATTGGCTGAGCTTTTTGAGTGCGGAAGATACAATATGTTAATAATATTAATAAGACCTGGAAATCGAGCATCGTTTTATCACTTTTAACTTCTTAAACACTGCTCTGATTTTTGAAGAACACTTGGCACTTTTAAATGATTAATGTATGATTGTTGCAGCTTTTTTAATAAATGGGGCTGAAATGAATAAAAGATCCCGTGAGATAACGCTTGGAAAGATGCATATCGGCGGTGGCAATCCGCCGCTAATTCAGACGATGATAACTACTCCGCTTGATAATGCTGAAAAGGCGGTGGACGAGGCGCAGTCGGCGCTTGACCTGGGCTGTCAGGTTGTTAGGACGGCGTTTAAAAATGATAGTGAATTCAAAGGTCTGGAAACGCTGGTCAGGAATTTCAAGGGTGAGATAATTGCTGACATACATTTTGATTACAGGCTTGCGCTTTTAGCAATCGATGCAGGTGTGAGCGGTATCAGGTTCAATCCGGGGAATGTCGGCGGTAAAGAAAGGGTGAAAGAGATAATCGAGGCCGCAAAAAAGAGGCCTGAGCTTGCGGTCAGGATCGGTGTGAACGGCGGAAGTCTTGAGCGCGAAATACTGAATAAATATAAAGGTGTAACTTGGGAAGGGCTTGTTGAAAGCTCGCTTTTCTGGGCGGATTATCTTGAATCAGAGCTGGGCTATTTCAATTTCAAGATCTCTGCAAAATCTTCGAGCGTTCCTGAAACCATTGCGGCCTGCCGGAAAATAAGGGAAAGCAGTGACGCTCCTCTCCATGTCGGAATTACCGAAGCGGGTGGCGGAAAAAGAGGGATCATAAAAAGCACGGCAGGAATTTCGATACTTCTTTCGGAAGGGCTTGCGGACACTTTCAGAGTGAGTCTTACAGCTTGCATTGAAGAAGAGATAAAGACCGCAAATATGATATTGAAATCGCTAGGAATTTTAAAAAACGGGGCCGACATAATAAGCTGTCCCACTTGCGGAAGGACCCACGGCTCGGTGATCGAATACTACGACAGGCTTGAGAAATGGTTCGATGAAAAAAAATGGTGGATGAAGCCTCCGCTCAAAGTCGCATTGATGGGATGCGAAGTCAACGGCCCCGGCGAAGCTGGTGAGGCAGACCTCGGCATAGCACTTGGAAAAAATTGCGCCCTGTATTTTGAAAAAGGCGAAATAATCAATAAATTCAACAATCAGAACGAAGCCTTCGAATATCTTCTGAAAAGAATTCTTGAAGTATGGTAAACCCCCATTCTCCCTGTAAAGGAGAAGGAGGAAGTGGCTCCCTGCCCTTTTTTAAAGGGAAGGGTTGGGGAAGGGTTTTGTTAAGATTTAGGGAATGGGTTTTATTTCATAGCGTTTTTGACAACTTCGTGAGCGACTTCGAGGGTCTTTGCTTTTCCGCCGAGGTCATAGGTCACTACTTTGCCTTCTTTAACGGTTATTTCGACACCTTTCTGGATCTTTGCGGCTATTTCGTGCTCTCCGAGGTATGTGCACATCATTTTTGCAGCGAGGAATGTCGCCATCGGGTTGACCTTGTACATTCCTTCATATTTCGGTGCGCTTCCGTGAACAGGCTCGAAAACGGCATATTCTTTACCGATATTTCCGCTGTGAGCGAAACCGAGTCCGCCTACAAGCTGTCCTGCAAGGTCGCTGATGATGTCGCCGAAAAGGTTCTCACATACAAGAACTTCATATTTTTCAGGTGATTTTACAAGCCACATCGCCATTGCGTCAACATTGTCAAACCAGCTGTCGATATGCGGATATTCCTTTGCGACTTTTTCAAAAACCTCTGTCATGAGTCCGCCTGTCTTTCTGAGAACATTGGGTTTTTCGACGAGTGTGACGCTCTTTCTTTTGAACTTGTCTGCATGCTCGAAAGCCGAACGGATGATCCTTTCAGCTCCTTTTCTGGTGATAATCCTTGTTGATATTGCGATGTCATCAGCAGGTGTGTCCATGAACATTTTCATTTTCGGAGCGTCTTTAACCATTGCTTTTTTAAGGTCATCAGTTACAGGTCCGAACTCGACACCGGCATAGCTTCCTTCTGTATTTTCACGGAAAACTGTGATATTGATGTTCTCTTTAAGGTTGAGCGGGTTCCCAGGAATGGCTATGTTGGGTCTTTCATTGCAGTAAAGGTCGAATTCCTGACGGAGTCTTACGATCGGAGAGAAATAGGTGAGGTTCTTTGTTTTAAGTTCGCCGATAAGTTCCTCTTTCGCCTCTTTCTGCGGTTTTGATGTGATCGCTCCGAAAAGCGCGCACTGTGTGGTCTTCATCATGTCAGTCGTTCTTTTGGGCAACGGATCTCCTTCTTTGCACCAGAATTCCCAGCCGATATCTCCGTGAATATACTCAGCATTCAGTTTAAGACCGTCAAGAACGATCCTTGCCGCTTCCATAACTTCCTTTCCAACGCCGTCACCGGGTAACCATGCGATACGGTACTTTGCCATGATGATCTCCTTTTCAAATAAGATTATTGTTGTTGTTTTCTTTTTAAAATGAACTCCCGACGATAGCGATTCTACTGGTTGCAGTTGAAGTGTCAAAAAAATAAAGGATTTGATCAATTAATAGACATACACTGGTGCTTCTTCCGGCATGTAATCATCATAAAGGCACTGTTCGGGATATTCCTTGCACTGGCATTCCATATCTTTGAGGACTAATGTTGATGTCGGCTGATATGTTATATATTTCCCCTCAACTCCACTATATATATATCCCATCGTTCCGCCCAATGGATCTGGATTTGGAAAACAGACCTTTTTTTCCTTTGAGATGGAGTAATAACAAGTTCGGAAATCTATATCTACTTCAGAAAACTGATACATTTCATCAAGGGCAAGAATGTCCCCATCCCACTGACCGGGTGCAAAAGAAATTAGATCGGGAGTAATTTTCATATTGAGCTGCTTATATGTGATCGTTTCATTTGTCAGATCCGCCATCACAACCTGATAATAACCTTCTCCGGCCGAATAGATCACGAGATTTTTATCACCCTTCTTTACAGCCGCAGCCGTGGCTTTTTCACCATCTTTGCTTACCTTCCTGCAACCAGTTGTGATATCAGCTGGAGATTTGGTCAGATCGCATGCCCATATACTTTTATTATAGTTGAAAAAAGCAGTATCCTGAACAATCGACGGGTCCATTATCTGTCCTTCACCGAGTTTTTTCCAGCTCCAGTCTTTAACTGAAGCATAAAGAATATCCTGTGGACCTGCATCTTCTCCGACATTAACTGCTTTCTGCACATTCATTATCACGAAATTCTCACCAACTGCGGGAGGATATAGAAACTCTATTTTATTCCACTCATTTGCATAAATAGCCTCATATTTCCAACCGTTTTCAACCTTTGATGCGGATATTATATAATTTTGTTTATCACTCCAGTTCCCACCAGTAAATACAAACCTATTATTTCTAAATGCCTGTTTAGACGAAGAATGAGCAACCATCGTATATTTCTTTGCGGCTATGTCATACAGCAAGCTTCCAACTACAAGATATTTTCCATCGACCTCTTTACTGGAAATCGCATACATCCCAATTTTTCCATCTGAAATGTCTCCCTGCTTGAAAACCCCTGTAGAATTATGATATATTCTTCCTGTAGCCATTATGTCACATTTTTCACCAACCCAGTCCGGTGCAGGAGCTGCTTTTTCAGTCATATCACAAGGCAGTGGATAGCAGTAATAATCCGGATATTCTTCAACGATCCTGCGGTTATTCATTTCCCACAGATTTCTGACACACTGTTGATCATTCGCCGGTGCCGGAAGGTCACATTTACGGCAGAATGTTAATTTTCCTTCATTGTCTTTATATGGGAATCCAGCATTGAGTAGACTTGGACAGTCGGGATCACCATTCTTCCCTGCCGGATAATCGTAATCAGGAATCTCGGCATCTTCATCCGCAACGGTATCTTTATCCGCCTCCGTTAAAACTTCGTCGGACAAGTCATCATCAACTGTTTCATCCGACTCTGCCAAGACTTCGTCGGATAAATCGTCGGACAAGTCAGCATCAATTACTTCGACAGAATCTTTGTCAACCCCGACAACAGAATCGATGTCATTCAACGGAAGATTATCACTGTCATTCTTTGGATTATCCGAATTGCAGGAAGTGCATAACCAGAAAAGAAATAAAAGTAATATTATTAGCAAACTACGCATTAAACCCTCCAACTCACCCGGTCTTCGTAAACTCAGCCCACCCTCTCTTCAATGAAAAGAGGGTTTAAAACTCCCCTTCTTTCCTCAGAGAGAAGGGGGGCGCCTTGAGTTTACCGAAAGGCGGGGGATGAGTTATTTTAACAAAACGAGGTTACCAGAATCTCAAAACAGAGTCAAATCGAAACACCATAGTTGAACAGTTGTTCAATTGTTCAATTATAGATTGGTTTTCCTTGCAAAAATAAACAGGCCTGTTAATGATTACTAAATGCTGTGATTAAGATTTCCGGAGTTTTGTTTTGAGGAAAAATTTAACAGTTTTTATTATTATCTTCTCCTTTTATCTTCTTTTTTGTGATGAAAGTACCGAAAAGCACCAAAATATAGACTGGACAATTAACTATTCCGCTCAGCCTGTTGAAATTCAGAACAAGAACTGTCTTTCGCTTGTCGAATCATATAAAAAAAATGTTTTTGAAGCTCGTTATGTTATTTCAACAGGCAAAATCAGATATGCTGAAAGACATTTCAGAAAGCATTTAGCTTGCTGGAATGACAAAGCTGTTTATATAGAATTCGGTGAATTTTATGAATCACAGGATAAATATTACCTCGCCGCTCTTGCATATAAAAATGCCGGTGCGACAGATAAAATAACCCAAGCTAACAAAAAAAGAATTGAAGACCTCAATATTTCAGGAAATAATAAATTTCAAGAACTTTCTGAAACTGAATCAAAAAAACTTCTCAAATCACATAAAGGACTAAAGGCTCTTTCCATTGCATCGTTTGTTATAGGCTCTGCCGCTTTTTCTACCGGAGCAGCTTTGTTTATTCATGATAAATCAGGAGGAACCAATTTTATTGCAGCTCAGTATTCTCTTATTCTGGGCGGATTATCGATTATTGCAGGCGGAATAGCTTCTGACTTTAGATCAAAAAAAGATCTTGCACTTTCGAATGCAATTTCAAAAGGTGCAAAAACTTACGAAGGAGACAATGGAACAACTCCTGAAGAATACTACATTTATTCAGGGAATGAGGCTAAAACTCAAAAAAATCTTTCAAAAATGTACCGGAATCACGGAATCACTTTGATGGCTTTATCAATACCGATGTTTGCAATCGCGATTTACGGTTTTTTTGAAAGTTATGAATACTATTATGACAAATATATAAGAAATGATGAAAGCTATGATGACTTTGACCTTCATGAAATAAATATATTTTTCGGGCATGCTTTTCAATTACTTTCTTTTGCCCCGGCATTTGTCACTCTTATTACAGGCTCAATTATGATTTATAAAGCTTCAAAATATGAAAAACTAAGCACAGAACCGAGTCTTTTCACTCTGACCAGCATCACTCCGGTAATAAACCCGGTTTCAAGAACTTACGGACTGAGTCTGGGATTTTCATTTTAGAACGCCATGTTTTTATGACAGACAGATTCTTAAAAATTGATTAATCATAAAATTTTTAGTAGTTTCAAAATCAAGATCATTTTTGGAGGTTGTTCATGAAAAATTACAAGCACGATTTCATTGATTTCATGGTTGATTGCGAAGTTCTGATGTTCGGCGAT
>JAKLDO010000030.1 GCA_022703485.1 bacterium | reverse complement strand
TTTTACAATTTTTATATGGAGAGGATCATGGAGATCATCAGGAATACCGGCGACAGAGAAGAGCTTCTTCCCGGCGTATTCAAGACACCGAAACTCAAGACCGAAGCGCTCGAAGTGATAGAACTTGAATTTCATCCCGGAAGTTCACTGCGTCCGCACGACATGCCGTGCAAAGTCGCATTCTTCGTGATAGAAGGGAGCGGAACACTCACTTACGGAGACCGCGTCGAGGTCTTCAATGCAGGCGAAATGGTACACCTTAAACCGGGAACCGAGCGCTACTGGCGCAACAGAACAGACAAACCGTTCAAAGTCCTCGTTATAAAAAGCCTCGGGGAAAGGTAACCTCAGATCCGACCTCACCCTAAATCCCTTTTCGACCTCACCCCAACCCCTCTCCTAAAGGCGAGGGACTTAATATCCTTTCCCTTCAGGGGAAGGTGGCCGAAGGACGGATGAGGTCTATTCAACCTCACCCCAACCCCTTTTCGACCTCACCCCAACCCCTCTCCTAAAGGCGAGGGACTTAATATCCTTTCCCTTCAGGGGAAGGTGGCCGAAGGACGGATGAGGTCTATTCAACCTCACCCCAACCCCTTTTCGACCTCACCCCAACCCCTCTCCTAAAGGCGAGGGACTTAAGACTCCCCGTTCCTTCAGGAAAGGGGATGGGGGTAAGGTCAAGGTCTATTAAGCGAGGGGCTTAATATCCTTTTACAGATATTCTTTTATTTTCTGAATTACTTTTTCGATATCATTCTCAACTTCAGAATTCCGGAATCTTATAATTTCACATCCCATTGATTTTAAAATAGTTTCTCTCTCTTCATCCCGATCTTTCTGCTGTAAATGTATTTCTCCGTCAACTTCTACTATCAATGCTTTTTCAACACAATAAAAATCGACAATGAACCGGTCTATTATGTGCTGTCTGCGAAATTTCACACCAAGTTTACTACCACGCAATTCGCCCCACAGGATCTTTTCTGCAACAGTAGGTATTTCTCTCATTTGAACTGCAGCAGGATACAACTGTTCATAAACTTCTTTGTTTTTCACAGCACCGATAACCCCCGGCTTCGCTCCCAACCCTTCGCCTTCAGAAGAGTGGCAGGGATGAGGCTTTACTTCAAGTCCCTCGCCTTTAGGAGAGGGGTTGGGGTGAGGTCCAAACCCGCAATCCTTCCTTGCTTCTTTATATTCCTGCGTGTAATTTCCTTTCTCGTCACGGATGGTGAAAGTGGTCACTGATTCCATGCTTTCATTGCGGCTGCATGCAAAAAGCGAGATCAGAGGAGCCTTTCCAGCTCTTGGAATGATGTCAACCCTTCTGATAACGGACATACTGCACTTTTGAGAAGCCTGATAGACCCTTTCACGGTAGGCATAAGGATAGACCGTTATGAAAATCCCGTCATTTGCAAGATGTCTGTCAGCTGTAATGAAATAATCCTCGATGCTGCCGTTAAGCTCAAACCGTGCCGCAGACTTATCATCATGCGGACTGAGCGGACCTTCCGAACCTTTATAATAAGGAGGCGTCGAAGTGATAAGACCGAACAGCTCACCGCAGTCAAGACCGCGGAGATCGCCTTCAAGCAGTATGAACCTCTCCTTCAGCCCGTTGAGATCAAGCGACATCAGCCCCAGAGCGCGCCTGTTTTCCCTGAGTTCTATCCCGACACCTGTGATATCAGGAAATCTCCACATCATTATCATCGGCACACTGCATAGACCGCTTCCCAGATCAAGAAACCTCTGCGGATGACCTTTCTCACAGCATTTAAGCGCCATCCATGCCGTCATCATATCGTCAGTGCTGTATCTCTGACCCTCATCCGGCTGATATATCCTGAAATTTCCTGAAAGAGTGTCTATACGGACCATTTGTTACCTGATCACAGATAAAGTTCTTTAAAAAAAGAGAATGCGCTTCTTATCTCAATACCCGATTCGCTCCGTTCCCGTTTAAGATTAAAGACCAGCAAGGTCGCAGGAACATTGAATTTTTTTTTGAAATAGATAAGCGACGGGGCATTTTCACCGGAATATTTTGCCTCGATAAGGCGGTGCATTGAACCATCTTTCGCAATGCAGAAATCAACCTCTTTCTTTTCCTTTGTCCTCAGATATTTCAGTTCCCACTCGATACCTTCCGCCTCGCTCCTTGCGACAACGCTTTTGAGAATGTTAAAAGCCGCAAAATTCTCAAATACCGCCCCTGCATCGCCTTTGACGAGGCCTGTGTCATAAAAATATATCTTCGGCTCTTTCATAAGAGACCTTGCCACATTTTTTGTGAAAGGGGTTACCCTGAAAACGATGTAGAGCGCCTCAAGGATCTGAATGTATTTTTTCACAGTGTTGGGTGAAATGCCGACATCCTCAGCAATCGAGGAATATGAAACCGGAGAACCGACACGGCTTCTTAAAAGCTCAAGAACAAGCTCAATGGACCGCAAGTCCTGAATCTTCTCAAAATCGAGAATGTCCGTTCTGACAAGCCCGTCAATATACTGTTTGCGCCATCTTGCAGCATCGGCAGGGTCTTTTGCAAGGAAAGGCTCTGGAAAACCGCTGTGCTCCATGAACCTTTCAAGATCGTCCTCCAGACCCGTTTCCGAAAGTTCAGCAGGAGAAAAAGGGAGAAGAGTATGTGAGAAAAACCTTCCGGCAAGCGAATCACCGCCCTTTTTAAATGTGGCGAGCCTTGCGCTTCCTGTAACGATGATCCTCATATTTTCCGGTTTTGTGTCAAAAACTCCTTTCAGATAGTTCTTCCATCCCTTCATCTTGTGAAGTTCATCAAAAATGAGAATATCTGTCGAATTGAGCCACGACTCATTTTTTATTATCTTTCGATCCTCAGCACGGTCGTAATTGAGATAGACCGGCTTCCTGAAATTTGCAGCAATATCTTTTGCAAGCCATGTCTTGCCTGACTGCCTCGGCCCAGTTATGAAAACCATTTTTTTTTCGAGGTCTTTGAGGATCTGTGTTTTCTGCCTCCTTTCCATATGACTATTTTTCACAGCTTTGCAGAATAGTCAAGACTTTTTTGCAATATCATTAATAAAAGTCTGATCTTAAATTATCAGCATGCAGTCGCCGTAACTGTAGAAACGGTATTGTTCTTTTACCGCTTCTTCGTAGGCGTGAAGAATGAAATCCCTGTCCGCAAAAGCCGATATCATCATAAGCAGTGTGCTTTGCGGAAGATGGAAGTTGGTCAGCATCATGTCGACGAACCTGAACTTGTACCCGGGATAGATGAAAATGTCGGTATCGGTATCGCAGGCCGTTATTATGTGATTTTCGTCAGTAGCCGATTCCAGCGCCCTTACAGTGGTCGTTCCTACGGCAAGGATCTTGCGGCGTGACTGCTTATCAGTGTAAAGTCTCTGCACAGTCTCCTCAGAAATGGTGAAATGCTCTTTGTGCATCACATGCTTTTCGATCTTTTCACTTTTTACAGGAAGAAAAGTCCCGAGCCCCACATCAAGCACTATATTTTCAACATGACCTTTTGTAATAGTCTTTATCTGTTCCATCACAGCATCGTTGAAATGAAGTCCGGCAGTGGGCGCCGCCACAGAACCGGGCACTTTTGCATATACTGTCTGGTATTTCTCCCTGTCTTCCGGCCTGCTGTGCTTTTCATTTCTTCTCTTCAGAATATAAGGAGGAAGCGGAATATCGCCGTAACTGTCAAGATATTCAAGGAGATAGGAATCGGCAAGCGAGAATTTCACATCCGCGAACTGCTCATCCTTCCTTACTATGAGAGCGGTCAGACCGTTTGGGAATATCACCGTCTCACCCTCGATAACCCTTTTTGCAGGCTTCACCATGACCTGCCATATATTGAAACCCGAAGGCTTCAGAATGAGAAACTCTATCACTCCGCCAGTCGCCCTTTTGCCGAAAATACGGGCAGGAATGACTTTTGTAGAATTGAAAACGACAGTCGTGAACTTATCAATGTATTTCACAAGCTCGCTGAACTTTGAATGGGTGATCTTCTTCTTCTTCCTGTCGAGCACCATCATCCTGCTTTCACCGCGGTCAAGAGGCCTGTCGGCAATGAGTTCTTCAGGCAGATGATAATTGAAAAGTTTCGTGTCCATCAGTACATTTTCCTTATTTCGATATCCTTGAGGTAGAAATTTATTATCTCACGGTAGTTCTTTCCCTCTGATGCCATGCCTGCCATTCCCCACTGGCACACTCCTACTCCGTGACCGGCCCCCTTTCCTTCAAAAACGAGGTTCTTTCCGTCTTTTTTCACAGTGAAATCATTTGACCAGATGACCGAAAATCCCAGTTTCTCCCTGAACTTGTTTACGGGGAACTGAGTTCCGTTAACCTCGACCGAGCTGACACGCTGACCGCCTGACAGGGTCTTGATGCTTCTGATCTTTCCTGTGCCGAGCTTTGATGACACATCGTCCGCCTTGAGCACCCTTTTCCAGCGGTAAAGCGATGACTTTTCACAGTATGGACATTTCACTCCGGTCATGTGGGGATCGTCTTTTTTCCACACTTCAAGCGATGAAGCGGTCTGACCTCCGCATGTAGAATGGAAATATATCTTGAGTGCGATGCTCCCTTTCGTTATGACCTCGCCATTTGTCTCATTTACAGCCCTGTTGGACGAAACATCCTCCTTATCCAGACCGTCATAGACCTGGTCCAGCACTGACGGAGCAAGATCGAATTTGTCACTTCTGGGACTGTTCATCTTCTGATATACCGCGAAAGTCCTTGCAAGCACCGCCTGCGTCTTTTTCGCCTCCAGAGGCCACGAAGGTATCGCCTCCTTGTTTATGACCCCTCTGACATAATCCTCGATGAAAAGGTCGTTTACGATCGTCATTGCGCCGTTCTCAAGCCAGACCTCGACCTCGCCGCGGAACATCCTGCCGTCTATTTTCATCATCATGAATTTAGGCGAGAACTTTATCATTTTTCCGGGTATCTGCTGTTTATCAATCGAGATAGCTCCGCCTGATGAAGTCACCGTGTACTTTCCCTGGATCGAAGCCGCCGCTTTCCCGCTTTCATCAAGAACTTCGGCATCTCCTTCGACAGCAAAAGAACTGACACCGACCTTTATACCTATCCTCAGATAAGGCTTAAAACCGGTTTCAGGACCTTCGGATGAAAGCAAATCCTCTATGTTCTGGGCTGAAATGAGAAAAGTAAGGAGCATTATTTGAAAAAAAAGGGCCTTATTCAGTAACTTCAACTACTATAGCTTCCATATTTGAACAGTTATCACTTTTGAACTTCTGTGCATCATCCTTTGAACTGAACCTTCCGGAACGGACCCTGAAAAGCTCTTTTGAATCCTTCACGACAAATATGTATGAATCTATTTTCAGTCCTTCCGAGAACTTTTTTGCACTCTCAAGGTCAGGAAAGGCACCGAGCTGAACAGTATAGAACACACCGCTCTTTGCTGTTTCCTTCTTTTCAGGAGGCTCAGGCTGAGCTTTGCTTTCTTCAGTTTTAACCTCAGACTGTGCTGATTCAGCAGGCTTTTCGACCACAGTGACCTTAATCTTTATTTTTCCCTTCTCAATGCTGTCAATGTTACTGAAAGCTGTCTTTGAAAGGTCTATCACATTCTTTCCCGGCCTGTCGGTCACCTTCACGGTCACCTTTTTTCCTGTATCGATAGACTGAACTTCAAGATATGTGGAAAAAGGGAAACCTCTTGCGGCACATGTCATTTCACCATTACTGAAAACAGAACCGTCAGCGGAAGTGCGGCCGTTGAACTCATCACTGTAGAATGAGGCATACAGATAATAAGTGTCACCCGGGGATACCGGATGTTTAACCATATAGGGAGACTCGCATGAAAAAAACTGCCCGACCGCAAAGAGGAACGGCAGAAAAAACAGCCTACGCATCATCACCGCTCTCTTTTCTGTAATATGATTCATACGGTGACTGATAATATGAATAACTGTAATAGGATTTGAACTTTCTATCGTGCTTCGTGTCGAAATTATTGATTATCGTGCCCAGGAAATGGATCCCCGGCTTGATTATCTTGGCGGCAGCGAGCTTGAATACATCTCTCGGGGTCTTGCTGATGTTCACAACAACTATCACTCCGTCAACTATTGATGCTATTGTCGCACCGTCGCTGACAGGACTGAGAGGAGGAGAGTCAAATATCACCAGATCATATCTGGCCGAAAGTTCTCCTACAATATTGTGGAACCTCTCACTTTCAAGAATTTCAGCAGGATTAGGCGGGATCGGACCGCAGGTTATCACATCAAGTCCTTCGTAAACATTCTTTCTTATAACCTGATCTATCGTATTGTCTCCGACGATCAGCGTTGAAAGTCCGGTATCATTTTTAATTCCGAAAAGCTTATGCACTCGGGGCTTTCTCATGTCAGCATCGACAAGAAGCACCTTCTTCCCTGCTATCGAGTAGCTCACACCTATATTTGCAGAAACTGTCGTCTTTCCCTCCTGCGTAACCGAACTTGTTATAAGCATCGTATTTATCTTGATGTCAGGAGTGCTAAGACGGATATTGGTCCTTATCGACCTGAAAGACTCTATGGCAAAGCTCTGTTTTTTCTCTTCAAAAGCTATCTCCTTCAGATCGGCTGAAGAAGCGACCTCAAAAGAAGGGATTATACCGAGCAGAGGTTTCTTGGTGACATTCTCAAACTCCTGGAAGTTTCTGAACCTTGTATCGAAGAATTCGTAAAGCAGTATTGATAGGGATGCAAGGGCCAGAGAGATTATCATACCTATAAGAAGTATCATTTTCTTCATTGGTCTGACAGGGATGTTTGTAACTATGGCCTTATCTATCACTTTAACATTGTTGTTCTTCAGCAGTGAGCTCAGATCGGCTTCTTTCGTTCTCTGGAGAACTATATCGAACATCTTCTTGTTGGTCTCGACCTCTCTTTTCAGCTTTCCGTAATCGATGTCCAGCTTGTTGAGCATTATCGCTTCGGCCTGAACATCAGAAAGCATTTTCCTGTTCTTTTCTATCTCCTTATCAAGGGTCTTGAGCTCAAGGTCATAGCTTTTAACGACACTCTCTATTTCATTTTTAAGAGATTCCCTTAATTTGTCCTTTTCTGCATAAAGACCGAGCACTTTAGGATGTTTTTCTCCATAGAACTTACCTGTTTCAACCAGCATGGAAACTGTCTCAAGATATTTCAGCTTGATCCCGTTTATCATCTGATTGTCTTTGCTCACCTCTTTAAGGAAACTTCCATCAGGGTCGTCCAGATCCACTTTACTGTACTCTTCGATCCTCGCAGCCAGAGCGTTCCTCTTTATCTCCTGATCGGTAAGTGTGTTGGTGAACTTCTCGATCTTTGTTGCCAGCAGGTCCTGTTTCGCTTCAAATGTTGTTGCCAGAACATTATTGTTCTGTTTGAAATCAAAAAGAAGTTTCTCGGAATCCTCAAGATTCTTTTTAAGGTTCATGCTCTGATCAAGAAGCCAGCTCGCAGCGTCCCTTGTTGCAAAATATCTCTTTTCAAGATTGAAATCTATATATGCCGAAGCGACACTGTTTGCAAGAAAGGCAGCTTTTTCAGGATCGGGGTCCTCCACGCTTATTTCAACAATGTTGCTATTCTTTTTAGGATTAACTGTTATCTTTGATTGAAGTATTTTAACGGGATCTATATTCTTTAATTTTTCGGGTTCGATCTTAGATGTATCAATACCCATATAGTTAAGCATTCCGTCTCCCGGAATGAGTTCCATGACCTTTTCAGAGACGGCACGGCTCTGTATTATCTCATACTGCGTTGAGTAATATTCCCTGTTGGACCAGTAATAACCCTGAGATCCTGAAGAAACGATCTCCATTCCGTCAAGAAGGACATTGGCCCCCCGGGGTTCGATCTCTATGGATACCGTGGACTTGTATATGCTTACAGCTCTGTAGATATAGGCAACGGTAAGAGTCATTACAATGATTATCACTGAGAGGAAAAGATACACATGCCTTTTGAGCAGAAAAAGTATCTCCTTTATGTCGAATTCCTTTTCATGCATCAGAAGAACCTCTCCCTGACAAAAATGATATCACCGGGACTCAGATAGAAATTCTTTCTGTCACCGTTAACTATAGCTTTTATATCTATTACATGTCTGGTCTCTTTTCCGTCGTCGGTCTTCCTTGTGACAACGACATTGCTTATATCTGCAAAATCAGTGAAACCTCCGGCATGGCTTATCGCCTCAATGATGCTCATGGTCGTCCTTATCGGGAAATTCCCGGCTTTTTTGACCTGACCGAGCACAAAGATCCTTTTACTTACAAACTCCTCGATAAGGACTGTAACCTGAGGATCTATGAGATATCCCTCTTTCAGCTTCTCTGCTATCTGTCTTGCCAGTGAAAGGTTCGTCATCCCGTCAACGGATATCTCTCCTGCGAAAGGGAACATTATAAGACCTTCAGGGCTGACCTGATAAAGACCTGTCAGTTCCTTGTCTCCGTAGACCTGGATCCTTAGCATATCGCCGGGACCGATGAAATAAGGGGTCTCTCCTTTGACTTCACTCTGTTCTGAAGATACAGATTCCGATACCGTTCCCTTAACGGGCTTCTTTTCAGAATCCGAACCCACTTTTATAGTGCATGAAACAGCTGTCAGCGATACGGTCAGAAAAAAGATGATATACGGAATTTTTCTGCTCATCAATAATCCAGAGCAATATTTAACAGCACTTTATGATCTATGAAGTCGTAATATGTGTGAACGGTCCTGGTGGTTGCATCAGGCAGTGTCTCCACAACAAGTCTGTCATAATCTGAAGTCCTGTACTCGAGCTCATAAGAAAGTTTAAGACCGAACCAGCTCAGAATATTGTAAGACAAAGATGGATTAAGCATCAGGAGCTGGTCTTCTCTCACTCCGCCCGGAATTGTCACAACCGGGGATCCGGGAGCTGCATCAGGTATTATCTGTGGACCGAACTCCAGGAAAGAATAGCTGAAATCAAGCTTTGCAAGAAGGACTCTCGCCATTTTCTGTTTGAAATTAAGATAGAGCCTGTGTGTCGAATAGTGCTGGTAATAAGGTGATGGCCTCATATTCCTGAGATAACCGCTTGTCAGCAGAGTATTCTTGCCATATTTGAAGACAAGTTCAGCATTTGCGTTATAGTCATGTCTTATGTCCTTGGATATTGAAACTGAATATCCGGCGGAAAGCTTTGCCGAAAGATGCGGAGTTATCTGGCCCATTATGCCGGCGAAAATATTTACAGGCATCGAGCGGGAATCGCTCCTGATGCTTGACTCATAATAATCCTGATACCTGTAGGCGGCTTTAAGGAAAACAGTCGTTTTGGGCAGGAATTTCCATCTTCCGAATATGTCACCCACAAAAGACACATAGTTGTAATCCTTGTATGCGCTCTGGTCTTTTGATTCCTCGTAATAATTAAAATCTACCCCGGCCTGCACCTTCATGAGCAGGGTGTCCTCTATGTTCTTCAACCCCAGCCCCAGTACAAAATTATCCAGTATGTTCTTGTGTCTACCTGAAAGGTCCTGTCCATCAGGACTTGCATTCCTGGAAAAATGGTTGCTGAAATCAAAGAAAGCCCGTCCTTTCTTATTGAACTCACCTATAAGTCCTGATTTAATATCCAGATCGGAAAGCTTCTTTGACGCATCTTTGTCCTGAAGTCCTAGATAGTGATTGTAATCAAGGAAAACAGAGAACCCTACAGTCTTGTTCATGTCATCAAGCTTTATCCTTATAGAAGGACTGTAATGAAGTATCATATCTGATACTGTCCCCACCTTTACGCCGTCAATGGTTGTCTTTTCAGAAGCTTTAGTTATATTGGATTCATATTCAGGAGTAAGGGAAAGACCTACATTAAGAACTGTATCCTTAGTTATTCTGAAACCGTTCTTTTTTTCATCCTGCTGATCCTCGGCAGAAACATTCTGTACACAAAATGATGCCAGAATAAAAAACACAGAAAAGGCTGTCACGGTTTTATTTAACAAGACATTCTCACTTTAATTATTTACTTCGTGGGGCTCACATCGATAATATCCGGAGTATCGATGATATCTTCTATTTCTGTTTCGGATACGGGATTCTCTCCCTGAGAACCCGGGGATTCGACATTCACATCACTGCTGTCAACCCCGCCGGCATCAGCAAGATCCGATCCAGACACAACACTTTTATCCGTATCTGCAACAAACTCTCTGCTGAAACCGATCCCCATTGCATCGTTTACACTCTCATTTGAAAGAGTACCTGTTATCTTAGTGTTTACTTCCTTTATAACACTGCTCTGTGCATCAACTCTGGTAAGCTGTCTTTCACATGTCTGTGATTCTGTAAGGGTCTTTTCTGCTGATTCCGCAAGACCTCTGAGAAGAATGAGCTGATTTTTCGCCTCATCTATCTGACCTGCGAGAACAAGCTCTTCTATCTTTGAACCTGCTTTTACAGCGCTCAAAGAAACTCCCTTGAACGTCCCGATAAAACTATCCAGACATACTTTCCACTTTACATCTTTCTCTTTAACGGCATCTTTATTTACTTTATCAAGCACCGCTTCTATCTCTGAAACTCTTGCCGCTTTCTGTGCGGCTTCTTTCAGGATCGAATCAGCCTCACTTCTTGTATCAGCCGGTTCATTTTCAGTTTTAGCAAAAATGAACTGGACTACACCGAACAGCATCATAAAAACGATCAGCTTTTTCATAACTCCCTCCATGATTAATTGGACGGACTAAATATAAATGAAGAGTCTACGCTCACAGCTCCACCATCAGGCTTCGGAAAACGCAGTCTCATAATAACCCCTTTTATACATTGAGTAACAGATGCATCACCTACCGAATCTTCCGTGATGTCAACCACTTCGACACGGCCGGCGCTGTTTATCATTATACTCACAGACACCTTACCTTTCAAGGTGGGATTTGCTAACAGCCCTTTATCATAGCATCTTTTCACCGCAGAGGCATTACTTTTAACGATCTGGGATACACTTGCGGCATCTATCTGACCATCAACCTCTGTCGATCCGACGGAAGCTCTTCCCACAACAGCTTTCTCGGACCTTCCCTGCACACCTATCTTTCCATCCGATTTCTTAACATCAAGATTATCAATTTTAGCCGTTTCGGTTGCTCCGATATCGCCTTTCCTGCTTCTCTGGGAAGAGTTCGTAGCAATACCGATCTGTTTGACTCCGGAAAGAGCAGTATCTATGTCACTGTCCTTTCCACCGTCCCCGAGAACATCAGAGATTATCCCCCCCTGTCCTCCCTCTCCCATGGTACCTATCATTCTAAGAAGACCCTTGCCAGCGACTTTCTTCTGCATTTCCGCGACACGGATGGACTCCTCTTTCTGTATGGTAGCAGCATCACGCGGCTTGTTAGGTCTTTTAGCATCTGAATCGACTTTTTCCTCTTTTTTCACCTTTCCCATTCCGGCATCAGATTTTATATCTTCAGCAACTTCTTTTTCTTTGACATCTTCAAATTTTTCTATATCAGGAGCTATAAGCTTTGCAAATCTGTTAGGAATATCCGAAAGGTCTTTAGGATCTGGCGGTGGAACTGTCGGAATATAAAATCCAAAGAAAATGATACCTATTATTGCAAGTATTGACTGAATAGAGGTAAAAGGCCAGTCAACGCGCTGTGTCCAAGAACCTCTTATAGAACGCGGGAGTTTAAGTTTCGGAGCCTTTGGAGGAGGCGTTATGAACTGGAAAAGGACTATGGCGCTTCCCACCATGACCTTTCCTCTTGAATCCTGTGAAAGCGGCAGTATATATGCGTTACCCCTCTTTTTCAGCATGCCCTTCTTTACAACTTCCTCTATTTCTATGACCTTTCCCTTAAGAAAGACCTTACCTGTCATGTTTTCCATTACGACAAGTTCATATCGTCCCGATTTAAAATAAAATATCGGGAATCTGCTGGGAAGAGAAGATGAAGGGACAACAAAATGGGATTTTTCAGAATCACCCACAAAAACTGTTTCAGGTTTGCGGAAGATCTGCTCATCCAGTATCTTTCCGTTATGGATCACACCGACCCTTAAAACCTTATTACCGCTATTAGTCATGCAACCTCTAACCCTAAACCATCCAATCTATTATCACAGTGGGCAGGTTTATAGCCTGCCCACACAATAAAAACACAAAAAACAAATTAAAAGAACTACGCTGTCTTTGAAACCACAAGGAACTTAAATTTGCTGAATTCAGCCTGTCCTGCGGTGTACATAACCTCTGTAAGCATACGGTAAGGCATTTCTGCATCCATTACTATGGTGCACACACCGTCAAATTTAACCGATGAATTCACAGAAGCTATTCTGCGAACTTTTTCAGCTGCATCAATAAGAGCTTTGTTAAGAGGGATTATAAAGTATCCGTCCTCTCCGCCTCTCTTCTGGGATGCTTCAACCTTATTGTCCTTGATCATCATGACAACTGCATTGTCAACAAGTATCGCTGACTTGGAAACTGTCACAGCGACAGTCTGCTGTATTTCAAGCATTGATGTCGATTTCGGAACATTCAAGTCTGCAGATGGCGTTACAGCCATGGGGTCTGTTGAGTAGCTCTTAAGAAGGAACACCAGAATGATCGTAAGAATGTCCATCAGGGAGTTCATGGTCAGTTTGGCTTCTTCAAGCTCTCTCTTTTCCTTGTTCCCTTTTTTCTTCTTACGCATTTCTGCTTCGTAATTTTCGGATAGAACCTCATAATTTTTCATTTCTTCAGACATGTCGGCCTCCTAAGCTACGCCGGCGCTGAGAACAACATTGGGGAACAACATTGTTTTCTTGTCGCCGTCTTTTCTTTCACGGGCAGCATCCATTATTTTGATTATATAATGGTACTTCGTGTTCGATTCAGCAGTAATAATTATATTCTCCTCTGCCGGATTTGCCGCCTTTATGTCTGCAAGCATTTCAGCGAGCTTATTGTAGTCATACACTTTTCCGGGTGTCTTTGTCCCGTCAACGACAGACTCCTCTTCACCATCGATCTTCGGAATAGTGGGACCCAACGGATCGTCCTTGTTCTCAATGACCTGATCTCTTGCAAAAAGTGTAATACCTCTGTCTGTCAGCGCCACTGTCAGCTTAAGCGGCTTGTCTTCGGGCCTATCCTCTGGAGGCTGCGCCTCGGAAGAAGGACCGATCTGGGGAGTTGCGACATTGATGGTGGTCATCTTTATCGTCTCCATCGCTGTAAGAAGCAGAGGAATAAGGATCAGAATCAGGTTCATGGCAGGCGTAAGATTGATATCTTCGTCTGCTACCTGTTTTCTTTTTTTAACCATAAAAACCTCCTACCGGCTTATTCAGCGGCCGCTGTGCTGTTCTCACGGGAAACAAGAATGTTCACAAGCTTTACACTGTAAAGGTCGATGTCATTGAGTATCTTGTTCTGAAGAGAAGAGATGACCATGTGAATTGCCATACCGGGAATAGCGACACCGAGACCGAATCCTGTCGTGTTCATTGCGACTGCAATACCGTTTGCAAGAAGTGCTGACTTCTGCTCAGGAGCTGCGTGAGCAACTGCGTCGAATGCCTGAATAAGACCCTGAATGGTTCCAAGAAGACCGAGAAGGGTCGAAAGGTTGTTAACAACTGCGATAGTCGGAGTAAGTTTTGTGATCTTGGGTGTGTAGTCAAGAACTGTCTCTTCGATAGCGTTTGAGATCTCAACTTCACCGCGGTTAGCTCTTGAAAGACCTGCTTTAAGAACTGTTGCAAGTGCTGCATCGCCAGCTGCGGAGCAGAGTTTGATAGCCTTGTCAACATTGTTTGCCATAACAAGCTTCTGGATCTGTTTCATAAGGTTCTCACCATTTGTGTTGAACTTCATGATAAGGAACCAGAATTTGTAAGCTGCAACGCCGATAATGTAGAAACCGCAAATTGCGATGAAGTGCATGAACATTCCGCCTTCACGATAGAAAACTGCAAAACTCTGAAGCATAAGAACCTCCAAAAAATAAATATTAACTAGAAAGCCTCATCAACATAGAGAGCTTTCTCAACCTTCTCAGTAAAAGTGACATCCAGATCAAGGGTTCTGTAAGTGAACTTGGCCCTTGAAAGGAAGTGCATGACCTCAGGTTTCTGTATTGTTCCTTCGATCTTTATCTCTTCCAAAACGATGCCTCTTCTTTTCTGTGCTTCCACCGTACCTGTGCTTAAAAAAACCGCCGCCGTAATAGCGATCAGAAACAATGCTGTCTTTTTTCCAAGCACAAACATGCGGGAAATATACCCTTGCAATGAAATTAAATCAATTTTTTTATATATTGACAGTATATATTTCACTGCTTCTTTTTATCCTCTCCTTTTTTGAGCTCTTCAAGTCTTGCTGAAGCTGCAAGACCCATTTTGTCGCTGTCATCAATTACCGGGAAATCCTTCAAATACTGTTCCCAAGCTTCAAGAGTGTCGGTTTTCATAGCATTTTCAAAGGCTTTCTCCTTGTTAGCAAGGAAAAGTCTATGTTCTTCCTCAAGAGCTTTCTTCTTTTTTTCGTCTCTCGCTTTTTTAGCCAGATAGAACTCCAGCTTGCTCTTTTCGGTACCGGCCTCTTTAATATATCCGTCGATCAGCGCTTTTTCTTTTTTGAAATCAGAAGCCTTGGAGGCGACTTTCAAATATTTATTAAAATATTCTATTGAAACATCAAATCTTTTCGGGCTCTTATCACCTTCGACATCAGCGTCGAGATAAAGTATGCCCAGATTAAAGAGAACGCTTTTCAAAGTCTCCTGGTCAATATTTTTATCATTTTCAAGTTCCATAAGAAGCTCTTTCGACCTCTTGAAATCTCCAAGTCCTTTGCATGCCATCGCAAGATTGACTCTAGCCTGTTTAAAGTCAGGAGCTATCTTCAGTGCAAACTCAAGGTGTTCCCTGGCTGAATTGAAATCCTCTATCTCCATCGAAAGCACTGCAAGAATATTTCTAACCTCAGGAAGCTCGGGATTTATCTTAATGGCCTTCTGGAGATGAACAGCGGCATTCTTCTTATCGCCCATATCATAAAGAAGAGCTCCGAAAAGCCTCTGCAGTGCAAAGTTATCACTATCCCATTTCTCGGCCGTCGTAAGGGCCATCTGGGCCAGTTCATACATTTTTTTCGAATAATACACTGTTGCAAGAGATATCACGGCACTCGAGTTCTGCTCATCGAGCTTCAGCACTTTCTTGGCGTTCTTTTCAGCCTGATCAAGATCTCCTGTCTGAATGTAAAGCCATGCGATAAAATTGTATTTCTCCACTTCATCTTCAGTTCTGTTTACAAGGTCGAGAAAATGATCAAGATCTTTCTTTACACTGCCTTTCAGCATGAGAACAAGGTTATAAAGAGGTCTCGTGAACTCAGGATTGATCTGAAAGGACTTCTCGAACCACTCCCTGCTTTCATCAGACTTGTTCATCCTCTGGTAGCAAAGAGCGATGTTAAATGCGATCTGATATCTTTCCGGATCTTTTTCAAGGGCTTTTTTCCATTCATCCACTGCGGCTGAACATCCGTCAGTAAAGTACTTTCCGAGTCCTTCAGAGAACGGCTTTTCGGCAGGTCCGTTATATTTCAGCCCGTCATAGTGGTCAGGTTCTTTCTTCTTTTTTTCTATCTTAGCATCCTTTTCGGGCTTTTCCCCGGATTCTTCCTTTGAATCTTCCTTTTTGTCCCCGGTCTGTTTTTCTCTGCTTTCTTTTTTCTGTTCTTTTTCACTCTTCTCTGCACTATCTTTCTTAACTTCAGGCGAGGACTGTTCTTTTGAAGAAGGTTCGCCCGCACTCTCCTTGGGTGAAGCTGTTGCACATCCTGATATCAAAAATACCGGAAGTATGATATTAGCTATAAAAATGCCGTATTTTATCATTTACTTTCACCTTTTTCCTGTCCGTCAGTCTTTTCCTGAGTATCTTTTTTATCCATGCCGGGCCTCAGATATGTCTTCTTTTCCGTCTTATCGAGAGACAGCATCACAGGAAAACCTGTCGTCAGACTGCTTCTGGTGGCATATTTAGGGATCTTTCCGACCTTGTACTCAGCCGGTCTCATCACAGACAGCTTTTCTATTATCAGCTGGGTCCATTTATTGAACTGCTTAAGCTCTCTCGCCTTTTCGAGACCCATTGTGTATTTGGCCACAGCGGCCTCCTCGATCGGCTCAGCCTGTTCTCTGAGCATCTGGGCATATATCTCCTCCTCTTCAACGGTAAGACCTTTCGGAGGCGCCGCGCTGAAGAGAGCATCTGAAAAGCTCTGATAGAGCGTTCCTATCTTATATATCGATGCAAGAACCCATTCATACACCTGAAATTTAAGAACTTCGGTATATCTCTCTTCAAGCTTGTTCTTCACCTCGACCTTTTTCTTCAAATTGATCTCGAGCTGTTTTTCGTTCTTGCCGTCGATCTTCATCTTAAGATATTCTTCATAATCGTCTTCTATGAGCTTATATTTTGCCTCCGCGGCATAAAGAAGCGATTCATCTGAATTATTTCTGCTCTCTTCAAGGTATTCAAGTATCTTTGAATGATATTCTTTCGCAAGCTTCCAGTTATTCAGTTTATCCTCATATACGGTTGCTATCTGGTGATATGCTCTCATGACCAGATTCCCGACCTCAGGATCGCTCCTGAAAGTCTGAATAAAACTTTCCTGGCTTTTTATCATTCCCTGCCAGTCTTTGGCCTTTTCATACATCATACCTGAAGTAAAAAGGGCTTCCTTTCCTTCTATTTTGTTCTTCTCCTCTGAGTAGAACATCTTGTAATAAACGGCCGCCTCTCTGTATTTCTGTAGTCTTTCCAGCAGCAGGCCTGCATTGAAAAGGGCTTCTGACTTCTTTTCATAGGTCGGGTATTTGTCGTACAGAAGCTTGTATGCATTCACAGCTTTTTCAAAATCATAGCTCATTTCAGCGTTATATGCGACAAGGTAAAGAGACTGAGGGGCAAGAGATGAATACGGATATTCTTTGTATATCCTTTCATGAAGCTGCAATGCTGATTCGAACATAGTGGCCCTTTGAAAGTTTATAGCTGCATTCGAGAGCGCCTTGTCAGCATTCTGATTATACGGATTCTCTTCAACCAGCTTCAGATATTCTGCGGCGGCTTCCTTGTGCTTCCCTTCCTCTTCAAGTTTCATTGCGTAATTGAAAAGAGCTCCGGCCCTGTATGTTGTGAACTCGGCTTTGACCTCTTTGCTTACCTTCTCTTTTTCCGAGAGCCTGTCAGTAAGGAGCTTGGACCATTTCGCAACATTGATCCAGTCCTTCTTTTCTGTATATGCACTTATTATATCCCTTGCTGAAAACACAGCCGCCTGTGAATCGGAGAATTCGCTGATTATCTTCAGATATCTTTTTTCAGCCTCCTCGAATTTACCGTGATCAAAGAATATTTTAGCCACCATATACGCAACTACAGGTTTATCCGTGATCTCTTTTGCCGTCTCGAAGTATATGTCGCTTGACTGTATGAGCTTTTCTTCAAGAGCAGAGAAAGGCTTATCTCTTTTTTCTTCGCTTTTTATGTTCTTTTCCGGAGATCTGTCCCATAGCATATTATAACATACAAAGGTCTGGTATGCCGCATCTTCCTTAAGTCTGTCCTGATTGCGGTCATCCCTTATCCTTTCGTAAATCACGACGGCCATTTCGATGTCGCCTGACTGGAAAAGAGTATCTGCAAAATTATATGTTATATCGTAGCTGTCGGATGTATAAGGGAATTTCACAAGGTATTCACCGTAATTTATAGCGGCTATGCGGTATTCCTGAAGTGATGCATCTTTTTCACCCTTTTCTTTCAGAACCTGTGCCTGTCTGTGGTGGAACGATGCCGTATCCAGCAGAGCGCTTTTAGCCCATTCCGAAGCTTCTCTAACAGCTGTCGCATTTCCGCGGTTTATCCTTGCCCACTCGCCAGCGGAATCGTACTGTTTTGCAAATATCTCTATTTCAGCTGTAGCCTTGTCGAACTCTCTGGCTTTATTGTAAAGCTGAATGAGCTTATGATGGATCCTCGGTGCATTCTCATAATACGGATGACGTCCGAGAATGAACCTGTAAGCCTTTTCAGCCTGTGCAAAATTGTTATTCTCGAAATAATACTTTCCGAGCTGTTCAAAGACCTCTTTCTCAAAAGATCCGCCGTTTATTTTCTGGAAATAGTCTATTGCCTTATCGACATGTCCCCACTCGAAATCGGCATAACTTATCGCGATGTACTGTAAAGCCTCTTTTCTCAGTTCCTGCCCTTTGTCAATTCCTTTCTTTTTCATTTCATCCGCAAAAAGGATCAGGGATGTGAAAGTGTCTATCGCCTGCTGATACTTGCTCTGTCTGTAGTATGTCCATGCAAGTTTATAAAGTATCTTGTCGAACAGATCGCTCTCTTTGTATGCAAGACCTGTTTCATAGTATTTCTGTGAATTCAGAAGGTCGTTAGTCCTGAAATAATAATCGCCGATACGCAGATACAGCTCGGCCAGATAAGGGGTCTCTATCTTTTTATCTATGAGCTCAAGCCATACTTTAACAGCCTTTTCCCCGTTCCCTGATTCCTCAAGACAGTACCCGAGCATGTAATAGACAGCTCCGAGGTACTGGAAAGAAGGAAATCTGTTTATTATCTCTTCATAAAGACGCACCGAGTCAGAAAAATCCTTCACAGGAGCAACAGGCTCCTCAGCCACGACCTTATCCTCAAAAGCTTCAAAAGCCTTCTCATACTCCTGAGTTCTATCTTCGAACAGGACCGCTGATCTCTCAAAATAAAGTTCGGCAAGCCTGTACATTGCACCGGGGGTGTATTTTTCATTGTCAGGATATTTCTTTATAAAATTTTCAAAAAGAGTTATGGCATCCCTTCTGTTAGCTGATTCCTTTTCGAACGCTTTCGCTATCACAGGAGAGTATTTCTCTTCGATCTGCCTCTTTTTCTCCTCAATGTTCCTTCTGATAAGAGACCTGAGCTCTTTCTGATATTCTTTTGTAAGAGATTCGTATCTCATTATCTGTCGTTCAATGTAACCTTTACTGAAAGCCTTCTGATCAGTTATTACATCTATTGTATCTTCATCGGTCTTATCAGAAGCCGACTCTTGTGCATACGCAAAAGTCATCACAAAAAGGAGTACGAGAAACAGAAAAAGAGATCTCATTCCTCATCCTCCTGATCAATATAAAGGGATCTTATCTCAAGGGCCTTCTGTGTCCTGTATTTAAGAAGGTCTGCTGAATTTTCCTCCTTTTTCTCCCAGGCTACATCTATTATTCCAAGGTCGGCCTGAAGAACAAGTTCAGCAAATGAGGATCTGACCTTGCTTATGTTTGAGAACATGGCAAGAGATGCCATTTCATTGATCTCCCTCTTCACATCCAGAAGCTCGCTCTTGTATTCATTGAGATTGTTTTTCTCCTGTTCATATGAAACACGGATCTTGCTTATGATACCTTTCACGACATCATTAAGTTTAGAGTAGAATCCGCCGATATCACCGTCTACATCCTGTATCTCCCTGAGCAGCGCCTCTATTTCAGCGCTTCTATCGGCAGTAACTGTATCCGATGATGCAAGGATGTCGTTCTGTTTTTTGATAATTATGTTCAAGCTGTTCCTTGCAATGATTACACGGCTTATCATGTCTCCGCCAAGAACAAGCCTGTTCTTTTCCTGCTCTATCTCTTTCTTATATGCCTGAAGGGATTCTATCACCTTCTTTATCTCACTCTTTTCGATCTCTATTCTTTCAGATATCTTGTCGTCCGGAACTGTAGATCTCTTTTCTCTCATGTAATAGATACCTGTAGCTTCCAGCTGATCATAGAGAGAATTAGTCTGTATGGTTATCAGATGAAGGCTTTCTTCAAGATCAACTATCATTTTCGCATAGTCATTTGTCTTTTTCTCTATCTGTTCTGAACTTACAGGACTGCTTTCAATAAGATCGGTCAGTTTTTTCTTTTCACCTTCGAGATCGTTGTATCTTTTTCTATCCTGATCGCTGAGCCCGCCCCACGCGGTCTCTTTTCTGAGTTCGTTCAACTCGTTCCTGATGGCTGAAAGCCTGTTCTGAAGCATCAATGCTGAATTGGAGCCGTCCTTCAGCGGCGGGAAAAGTGATGCAGCGTTCTGATTATCAACAATGGAGCCGATCTTCTTTTCCAGCTGTTCGACCCTTGATATCTCCTCCTCAAGCTCTGACACATCGTCACCGAGTTTCATTGCATTCGTAAATTTTTTATTGTCTTTCAGAAGAGATCTCACTACAGGAGAGAAAGGTGAAAGTACAAAAGACTCCCTGCTCTGTCTGTAACTGTCAGAAAAAGATCTGCTGTTTATGGATTGAAGTTCGTCCTTTATCGTACTGTACTTTTTTACAACAGAATCGAATATGACCATCGCTTCACCATACTTCTTAAGCTTTATCAGCAGAGAACCTTCCAGTATTTCAGCTCTCGGAGATACTATTGAATCGGGAGCTATGTACTTTATCAGCCGTAGAGCGTCCACAGCTCTTTCATATTCCTCTTTTTTGATATAGGTCCAGCATAGCTCGTAATATGCTTCAGGAAAATGTTCTGACTTTTTATCCAGAAGGACATAATACTTAACGGACTTGGACAGATCGTTCTGTTCGAATGCGATCCTTGCCGCGGCAAGTATGGAAAGTTCATAGACTCGCTGGAATTTGTAATATTTTTCACTTTCCTGCATACCGGCAACTTTCTCGAAATATTCGAGAGCCTTGACAGAATCGCCTTTCTTGTATTGGATAGTTCCAAGAAAGTACAGGCTCTGAGGATAGAAAGTGCTGTCTTTTTTCTGTGTCAGGAATACATTCTTGGATTCTTCTATCTGGTTATCAAAGAAAAGGCTCTTGCCGAGATAATAGATCAGCTCCTGGTCCTGAGATATATCATAGCCTATCTCAAGGAACTGGGCGTAATATTTTTTGGCAACATAATATTCTCCGAGATGATAGCTTGCCGCAATAAGCCTTTTAAGGCAGTCTGTCTTGTATTTTGTATTGGAAATATCAGTCAGAAGCATCTCATAGTATCTTACAGCGGAAATGTAATTCCGGTTCCTGAAAAGAGATTCCGAGAGCTTGAATACGGACTCCTCCCAGATATCATCCCTTTCCTCTCTTGATATGACAATGGAATAGAAAAGACTGCCTGAAGAGATGTAATCGCCTTTACTGTAGTAGAAATCAGCTTTTTTCATCCTGTTTGCAACAGGTTCCACATACTCTTTGTTTATAGTCAGCGGAGAAAGATATTTCACCTCAATGGCAGAAGACTCTTCTTTTATATCAGAAAGCGATTTCTTTAAATATGCCATCCTGTTGTTAAAAGCATCTGTCTGATCGACTGCATTGATCTCGAAAGAGAACAACACTGCCGTTAGCAGAATGCCTTTAAAAAGAATATCCCTCATTACTGCTCCGGATTTTCTGTTCCCTGTTCAGACCTTATCTTATCTTCGAACATTTTTCTGGAAACATCGAATGAAATATAAAGTCTGTTATCAATATTGGCTGACGAACCTTTATCCTGAGGAGATACAGTCACTTCCATTAGATTGCCCTCTTCCACATTCACCGAATGTCCGGTCTTCATTTTAAATGAATACCCTTTCATGTATGAGAAGAATCCGAAACCTCTGCCCTGATATACAAGAAAAACGGAAATATGATGCGGACCTGGAACAACTGAACCATCAAATACTACGATCTCTCCGCTGTCCAGTTCGGTTGATTCTTCAAGCTTTTTATACACTGGAGCTTCGTCAAGATAATATATGGCTGAAACAAGCTTGAAAGCTTTTCCAACCTGGTTTTTGTGAGTTATTGTAAGCCTGGCACCGGCTATTGAGCCGCTTAGAACAGTTTCCTGCAATATTGAAAGTCTCTGTTTTGAACGGAATATCTTATCCTTCAGAGAGTTGATCTTCTCTTCCAGGTTCCTGAGCTTAAGATTGTAATCCTGCTCGCTGTCCATCTCTTTGTTATCCTTGTTCTCCTTGCTTCCGCTGTCTTCAGGAACGCTCTCCTCCTTTACAGGAGAGGGTTTTTCATCCGATCCTGCAGGCTGCTCCTCTCCGGAAAGGAACATAAAGAATGTCAATACGAACAAGTACAACGGAATAAGAACACAAGACCTCATATTTTTTACTCCGTAAAAATTCATGCATTAATATATGCACTGCGGTGGAAAAATGCAATTTTATATATGAAAAAAAGGAGCTTTTAGAAAGTATATTTCATAAACGGAGTAACGATAATATTCATACCGTCAAAATCGACCACATAGTTAAACTCCGCCGACATACCGAGAGAGAAATGCCTTGATATAGTATAGTATTCGAATACAAGTCCGCCGCCGACAGCTATATTACCCTCATTGGTCTTTGTCTGACTTCCTGATTTGTATGTCTTTGCGAGGGCATAATAATCAAAATTGATAAGAAGTCCAAGCTCCCATCTTTTGGTTATCATCCAGTCTATATCAATTTCAAGACCGACCGTAAGCGGATTGTAATCCTCAAACCATGGAGATTTGGGATAATCGAATACATCTTTCGGATTTGCATTATACTGCAGCATTCCCACAGAAAGCCCGATACCGATATTTACTGCCGATTTTATATCAATATCATAACCGATATTGAACTTTACGGCTGAACCGATCGGACTGCCCGCATTATCACCGCCGGCATCTCCCACATAAGCAAGGATACCGCCGGAAAGCTGAAAATTAAACCCTCTCAGTACGGGATTGAGATCGTTACCAGAAACATCTCCGCTTTCCGGTTCAGCTTCGGCAAAAAGGGAAAAACTTAATAAAAGTATCGCAATAACGAACAGTTTTTTCATTTTTCTCTCCATTTAGCCTTCTGAATGCTTAAATACGAACGGATAGTTAACAATAACAATACCGCCTCCTTTGGGAGCAGGGAATCTTATTTTCTTTATCTGGTCTGCAACACAGCTTTCAACATTCTGGTTGCCCATTGTCGTCCTGTTGACTTTGGAACTGCTTACCGCACCCGTTCCGGAAATTATGAAATTGATAACAATTCTTCCGAAAAGTTTCGGATCTTTGTTAAGCTCTTTCTCATAACACCACCTTATCTTAGCAAGGTTTCTCTGAATATAAGCATCAATGACAGATTTATCCAGAGCACCCATGATGACTGCCTGACCGCCGCCTGCACTGATATCTGAACGGCCTTTTCTTCCGATCTGACCTGCAGCCATACCGTATTTTCCGCCGCCTCCGCCCCCACGGCCTCTAGTTCCAAGACCTCCGATACCCAGTGCGTTTCCGCCGCCGCCGGTACCGAAACCTCTTGTTCCAAGACCGCCTGAACCGAACTGATCAACTCCGGAAAGACCAGTTACAGAACCGAGCGTCTTCTCCATGCCTGCACCAAGTCCGCCACCGCCGAAAACTCTATCAAAGCTTGCCGCACCTGATGAAAGTGCTCCCATGATACCTGAGCTCTGAGCAACCTTTGCATCAAGACCTCTTCTTGCGGAACCCTGAGCGTTGGCAACTCTGCTTTTTTTATCACCGACCCTGCCTTCTTCTCCCAGAGATTTTCTCTGCTGGCTTGCTTCGACAAGACCTTCTTTCGGTTTCTCGAGCTTTATCTTCTTTTCTTCTTCAAGTTCTTCAACTTTTACATCATCTTCTTTTTCAACGATCATTTTCGCAAACCTGTTATCAAGCTCAAAAATATCGACTTCTATCGGAGGAGTTTCCATAAGCATATTAAAGAAGAAGAAGCCAAGAATGAAAACAACGAACATCAGGAGAGCGAACGCCGCATCGAATTGCTTAAGGAACCCTCCTGTCCTATAAGGTTCCTTGGGTGATTTCATTGCGCAAAGCGTTATTTTGCCAAGCTCAACCACAACCAGCGTCTTGTCATCCACTTCAACATTCGTATTCCCGGATTTCATGTAAGATGTTATATCGGTTTTTTCCGTTCCCTTGTAAATTGAACCTTTGAAGCAATCTTTAAGGTTTACAATGAACTGATCCCCGGAAACTGTTGCGAATTCGATAGATGGATCGCTCAGATAACCGTCATCAACTACGCAATCAGCTGCTGTTTCAGAACCGACTCTGTAACTTTTCTTGATCTTCTTAAGGTCAAGAAGCACTCTGTGATCATAAACAACTCTAACTTCAGGCTCTAATTTCCCGGCATAATCCTTATTAACAGGAACTTCCGGGATAGGAGACAAATCATAAAGCAGTCTTTTTCTCAACTTTGTTTGTTCAGGCATAGCACCGGCCTCATATTAAAAAGTTAAACATTAACAACACTCTCAGTTAAGCAGGTCAACAGACCTTACAAGCTCCTTGTTGAAGTCTTTCTTCAAATTTATCAAGGAGTTAAATTTTGTTTTTGATCTATCCATAAGGAAAGAACCCGAAGGTTTCTTTATCTGTCCCTCAAGCATTACATCTTCAAAATCGATAACTGTCTTTTCACGGTATTTAACCAGTCTGCCCTGTTCATCGGTCTCCTGAGCTTCCTGGGCCCACGAAAATCCGAAAGCAAGCAGAACTACCGCCAGCATCAGAAGCTTTCTCATCGCATTGACCTCCATTAAAGATCTAAAGCAAGTTACTTTATACACAAACACTTAAAATATCAATTTTTACTTCTGCTCTTCAACTTTCTCAACAGGCCTGATATTAACAGCATCTTTAAGATACTGATGAACGATATGGGTCTCAGGAACTGTTTCAAGAGATATGTATTTTCTAAAACTTCTCTTTGCCTCGACTTTCTTGTTCATATGATCGTAATGAAGAACGCCGAGATTGAATGTTGCAAGCGCATTGTTGGGATCTTTGCCAAGCACATTCATATACTCTTTTTCAGCATCTTCAAACCTTCCAAGGCCTCTCAGAGCTATTGCAAGACCTATCCTTGCAAGAACATTATCAGGGTCCTGTGAAAGAACTATCGAGAATTTTTCATATGCAGTTTCCGCATCTCCATATTTCATAGCAATGGAACCTACATTGAAATTGGCACTTTTGTTCTTCTGGTCGTTCTGGATAGCCTTTACAAAGAAAAGCATCGCCAGAGAATCGTCCTGCTGTGAAGAGTACAGAACGCCTCTGTTGTTCGCAATACCGGCATCATCAGATTTGATATTATATGAGTTTGTTGTAACCATTGCAGCCAGACCCATATCTTTTTTCTTGAAATAGATCATACCGAGGTTCTTAAGAGCATCAACGTTCGACTGCTCCTGAATAAGGATCTTTCTAACAGACTGTATTGCATTTACAAAGTCGCCTTTAAGGAGATGGAATCCGGCAACTGCGGAAAGAACTCCTTTATCCTTATCATTTTCCTTTTCAAGGAATTTATCACATACATCTATGGCTCTGTTATACTCAAGCTTATTTGCATAGATAGCTGCTTTGTTTATGACAGGAAGTGAATATTTTGGATCCAGTTCAAGAGCCTTGTTATAATTTTTAACCGCATTCTGGTCATCGCCCTTTCTCTGATAAACAAGACCGAGATTATAGTGCACTATGGGTGCTTTCGGATATGCCTCAACGGCCATTTCAAAGTAGCTGACAGCTTTATCAAAATCAACTTTGCCATCCTTCACTTCAAGAGCTTCAAGACCAAGCTGAGTGTAATATTTAGCCCAGTCTTCCGGTTCTTTCGGAGCTTCTTTGATAAGTACTATTTTTTTATCTTCCTTTACCTCTTCCTTCTTTTCCGGAGCGGTTGCGCAGGAAACAAAGAGAAGAGAAATTCCTAAAGAGATCAGTATAAATCTTTTCATTGTTACTCTCCCTGTTTCTCATTCACTGTTTCTGCTGGACTTGCACTTTCAGCCGGTGCCGGAGCAGGAGCTGGACTCTCTGTTTTCTGCTCATTTACAACCGGAGCCGCAGTATTGTTCTGGACAGGTACTGCTCTAGGCTTATTCAGCATTTCTTTAAGACTTTTTCTTTCCTCATCAGATATTTTCGGGAATTTGAAATCAATATCTATCTTTCCGATAAGTGAAGATGTCTCTATCATGTCAGGAGCCGGGATCATTTCGTTCTCATCGTAGTATTTACCGCCGGTAACTTCCTGGAAGAACCTGAGTTCATACTTAGCCTTTGCAACCCATTCGTTGTAAACGGATGTCTCATATCCCTTTTTCATGGCGCCTTCAAAGAATGCGACCGCATTTTTCTGTGCACCGAAAGCTTTCTCGTCAAGATAGTTCTTATACTCTGCTATCTGGGCATCACTGAGCCACGGAGCTAAAGGAGCATTGAACATCTGATCCGTAAGGTCTTTGTATATCTTACCGATGTAATAAAGAGCGGCGGGAGTAAACCTTGCAGACTTAGCCATTTCAATGATCTTGGCATATTTATCAGAAAGGCTGACTGTCAACTCGATCTTCTTGGTCATTTTGTCCTGTGATTCCTTGTTGAAATCATCTTTGACCTTAGCGGCCGCCTTTATATTGGCAATCTCGCTCGGCATAAGCTGGCTGACATCGGCATCACCAAGATGAATGACCTTTCCATCCTGAACATCAAAACCCATCTGAATGAGCTCATATCCTTTCATTTTCTTTTCGATCTTGATGTTATCAAATTTCACTGCCATATAATCGTTGTACTCAGGCAGAATTTCTTCAAGAAGGGCTTCCGCAATTATATCGCGTGAGACTTCATTCAAATCTTCTTTTTCCTTGAACTCACCAGTTCTGAAGATCTGAAGAACATGGTCAATAGTTTTGTAATATCCTTTCTTGTCAGCACTTTCCTTTTCCATTTTTATTTTTGCACCGAAAAGAGCAAGGATGGTATTGGGATCACCTTTCTCTACTTTGACCTTGGGTTCTGATTTAAGAGCTTTTGCTTTACCATTTTCGTCTATATAGACATAATCACTGAGACCTTCAATATCTGCATGGTCAACAAGGAATTTATCAAAACCTTTCTCAGCCTTATCATAGAATGTTTTACCTTTTCTCATCCAGATGTAGCCGTACTGAAGAGCTATCTGCGCTTTCTCCTTGTCAGTTTTTGCATATTTATCGACATAAAGTCTGTAGTTGTCAATAGCCTTCTCTGTTTCACCGATACTCTCATAGAGTACTGCAGCATTGTAAACGGCATCTCTGGCATCTGTGCTGCCTGGAGCTTTTTCGATGAACTGAATATAAAGTTCAGCCGCCTTGTCATAATATGCAATTGCTTCATAGTTCTTTGCGAGACCGAACATAACTTTGTCTTTAAGGTTCGATTTTTTATAAATATCGTCCGTTTCCCTGAGGAACTGTTCCTGAACTCTTATCGACTTGTAAAGGTCTCCGCCTTTCTGGTAATAAACTACCGCATTGTACATCGCAACATCATTGAACTTTGATTTCGGGAATTCTGTTACAAATGCCATATACCTATCAGCCGACTCAAGACCTTTTCCATTTTTAAAAGGAATGTCAGCTGAGTAGAAGGTTGCCATTTCCTTAAATTTTTCAAGGTCGGCCTTTAACCTGTTCTGACCCGAAAGAAGAGCTGAATTTCTCAAGAACTCTCTGGACTTATTATTAATAGCCTCCCAGTCTTTCGACATATTGAGAGAGTCCATTATCAAGTCAGCTGAGAAAACAGCAAGGTTGTTTCTCGGATACTTCTGAACTATCATTTCAAAAACAGGAACTGCTTTGTCAAAATGGTTAAATGCGTAATATGTGATAGCCTGCTGATAAATGATATCAACAAGGTATTTGGACTGAGGAATGTTCTTAATATATGTATCACATGCATTTATATATTTCTGATGAAGCTCAGGGATCGGTTTTGGTTTGAACTCATCGGCTACAACATCTTTTTTACCTGCATCTTTATCATCGGCAGTCTTTACCATGTTTGCCTGTATTTCGCCTGATCCTTCACTTTTTGCCTTTGCGACTCTCTGTTTTGCCTGCTCTTTTGCCTCTTTCTGATCTTTTTCAAGAAGCGCTCCGAAACAGCTTACAGCACCGTATGAAGCATCCTCAAAATGATGTCCTTTAGGATTCATCTCAGCAACCATCTGGTACTGGTCACCGGCTTCAGGATATTTCTTGTGATCATAAAGGAACTCTGCGAAGTTGAAACGCATATCGTAAGAAGCTTCAGATTTCGGGAAATATTTAAGATATGTCGGATAAAGTTCACCGACGATCTTCCATGTCTCTTCACCTTTTGTCTTTCTGGCTTCATTGTGATAATCAACCGTGAGTATTCTCAGAGCTGCTTCAGCTGTCTGACGGGCACTTTCAAGTGTCGTCTCATCCTTTGCGTTGGCTTTAACCCATACTGCGCCTGCATCAGCATAGTTCTTGACAAGGTTTATGATCTCTTTTCTTACAGAATCCTTGTCATTAAGCTTCTTGTGGCATTCAACTATCTGTTTCTGCCACTGCGGACCTTCCGGTCTCTCAGGAGCCTCAGACTGAAGCTTCTTGTAGATCTTTATCGCTTCAGCGCTTCTATCCTGATCGAAATAAATGTCAGCAAGTCTTTTCAGAACCGCTATGAAATATTTCTGCTCTTTTACTATTGTCTTGAAATACCTTTCAGCATCATCGACAGTACCTGATTCAGCATAGGGAGCGACCATGTCATTGAGCGCATCTTCTTTCAAAGCAACATCGTTGATCTTGTTCGCTGTCTCGACAACCTGCTGGAACAGCTTGACTGACTGCTCATATTCACCGACATTGTACAGACACCATGCATACTTATAAAGAGCGAATCCGTAGAATTTGTTTGTAGGATATTTGTCTATGATCGCTTTGTAGTTAGGAATCGCCTTGAAAACGTTATTGTTGTTGAAAAAGTATTCTCCCATTTCGAAGAATGCGTCAGCGGCGAACTTCGAATTGGTGTATTTTTCAACGACAAGTGTGTAATACCTGACCGCTCTGAGCGGCTGTCCAACTTCCATGAGGTTCGATGCCATGAAGAAATAGACTTCATCGATATTCTGGAAATCGGGATATTTCTTGATGATATAATCACAAATATCTATCGCCTTGTTGTTCCACTCCCATGAAGCTTTAAGATCAAGCTCAGGCATCGGAGCATTGGGATCGTTCATTTCGTAGTACTTATCTGTTTTCTTGTTGTACTCGACCATGATAACGGCCTTTATTCCTCTTGCCTTCTCCCAGTAAAGCTCGGCCATTCTTCTGTAGACCTCAGCTTTTCTCGGACCTTCTGGATAGTCTTTGATAAGCTCGTTCAGCTGTTTGATAGCCTCATCTCTTTTTTCCATTGATTTGCTGTCAGTCTTCACTTCAATGGACTCGATCTGTGTCTTTTTAGGACCGGTCGTCTCTGCGTCTCTTTTCTTCCTCTGTGCAAATACAGTGGTACTGAAAGAAAGGACAAGCACAACCACAAGAAGAGTGCGTAATAATTTATTTCTTAACATTTTCCGGAACCCCTATTTTCTAAAATTATCAATACCATAATTATTCCTTGCATGCATTCTGTACATTGAAGAAATAGTAACCGAGTTCGTCCTCCCAGTATTCCCCGTCAAACGGATAATAGTAATATCCGTCAGGAACCGAAGGATTCATCTCGGACTCTTTCTGTTTTTTGTCTTCCTCTTTGAGATTTTTGCCATAAAGCTCTTCTTTTTCAAGGGCTGATTTCTGGCTGTCTGTCATCTCAAAACGGATAGCTCTCATGTCAGCGATAAGCTGTGCAAGCTCACCATTAAGGTTCTGAACTCTCTGAACAAGCCAGATACCGGCTTCATTCCTGAGCGTTGTAAGCTGATACATCATCTTTTTGGAAACATCCAGTGCAATTACGCTCTTTTTAAACGCTTCCGGAGAATTTTCAATGATAGCGAGCTCTTTTTCGATCTCTTTTATGTGAGAGAACTTCCTCTGGAAAAGCGATTCTGTAAGGATGTTTTTAAGAACGGCTTCGGGAAGAGCTGTAGGTTTACCTTCCTGCGCATCTTTATACATTTTAAGAAGCTCTTTATATATATCGAGACCTGTCTTGGTTGATACACTTTCAAGCCATGCTGTCATCTTCTGCGCGTAATCTGGATAGACACCGAAGAAATAATCAATGACCTTATTGACTTCGTCATACTGGCAGAGGTTGTAATAGGTAACAGCTTCAACAATATTTACCTCAGGGAAATATATGTCTGTGAAGAAAGGGGATCTCAGGGTCACGACCGTACCAAGTGTTGCATCGAATCTTCCGATCATAAGTGAAGCCCACGTTCTGGCAAACAGAGAATCAAACCACTGCTGATTGTCTCTGCCGACATTTGAGAAATAGTTCAATGCGACATTGAACATTGCGAGCTTGTTCTGAGCTTTCCATGCAGCTGCATAGTACAACTCACCGAGAGCAAGTTCCGCCATACCCTTGAGTTTCTTTATATCTCCGCCGAGATATTTATCATCCGGCATTTCCTTCAGCTCTGTGAAACTTTTCATAGCTTCTGCATACATCTGCTGTCTGACCTGGATGACACCGAGGAAATACTTAGCTTTAGGATAGAACGAACTGTAGTCCTTGACCTGCGAGAACATCTGGATTGCCTGTTCATCCTGGCCGTTATAGAAATTGATCTTTCCAAGGTAGTATGTCAACTCGTTTGCGAACTTCTTGGGAAGTGATGAATAGTTGACATTTGAAAGGACTGCAAAAAGAACCCTTTCATCCTCTGTTTTATAGGTAACAGCGAGAAGTTTAAGAAGGCTGGATATGAAGTAATGGGATTCCGGACCTTCGAAAAGGATCTCGGCAAGCTGATATTCAGATGCCTGATAGAGTCCCATCCTGAAAAGTGACTCTGCATAATAATATCTTGCCGTTTCGTGAAGTCTGTCCCATTCCTTGTTCTTCATGATGGCGTAGAAACCGACTGCCGAAGTAAAATAATCTTCATCGTTATATGCCTTGACAACCTTTGTAATGGCCTCGGGCATACCTTCGACAAGCGCTGTATCGATCTTTTCGTACTTTTTCATTTCTTTTTCGCGCACCGTGAGCTGATTACCGCACGAAGCAACGATCAGCAGCGAGAGCGCTATGAGTAGACATGTTATTTTTTTCATTGTCAGCCACCCCACTACTTAGCAAAGGGAAGGAACATGCTTGCATTGATCGTAAACATGAAATCTGATTTAAGATAGGCAGCCGTTCCGCCTTCCTGTTTCGGACGCTTATCTTTCATTATGAACCAGTCGCAGTTGAGGCTGAGACTTGCATTCTTTCCAAGGAATATTCTCGGAGCGAGACCTATCTGGAAAGCACCGTTATGATTTGTGAGGGTCTTTACGCTCTTATTCTTGTCTTCAGATTTTGTCTGGTAGTAGAATCCGCCTGCTGATACATTGATATCATATTTCGGTATCATATCACCGAATATGCTGAGTTTTCCGTAGAAAGGAGTAAACACAACACCAAGTCCGCCTGACATGAGCATATTGCTTTTTGCAACATACGCATCAGCTTCATCAGCCTGTTTAAGTGTTTCGTTCTCCCATGATACGGCGCCATAAAGGAAACGACCCTGAATAGCTATGTACTCGTTTATGTGATATGCCATTCTTGCTCCGACAACAAGCACATCCTCCCAGTCTCCGTTGATGAAACCGAGATCGATACCCATTTCGAAACGACCGTCCTTGCTGAAATCCTTTTTCTGAACGACCTTGATCTTCTTTTTCTTGTCGATGTTCAGATCTCTAAGCTCTTTCTCGGACTTTGAATCCGCCGCAGCCTCGCCTATCTCGAGGTTTGCAGTTTTGGGAGCATCGGTAGGTGCAGCTTCTTCCTTTGCAGGTTCACCTGCCGGGGCCGCATCAGTAGCCGGAGCGCCTTCTTCAGTCGTTCCGCCGCTTCCGCCGTCAAGATCAAAAAGATCATCGGCTGCAAGAGAGAAAGAAAGAAACATAAAAATTACGATTGTAAAAATGGATAATCTGCTGTGTTTCATAGCTCCTTACCTAAAATAGAATTGTTAATCCACCAAAAACTCTCGGGGAAGACTATTTTATTTTAAAAACAATGTCAAGAAATTTTCCAGCATTGGATTGTTATCATATCATATTGAATTAACTGAGTTATTTAAACACCGGACATCAGGTGTTTTTCATAGTCCTGAATTTTTTATTCCGTAAAAAAGCACTCTATTCAGCTTCAAGGAAAAAGTTGAGAGGCGTTGTAACACCTTCCGAGACATCGACCGTCTGGGTCATCTTTTTATAGCCCGGAGCTGAAGCCGAAACTTCCCATTTCGGCCATGAGTATGTCGTGTTCGAATAGACTGTGCTGTCACCTATCGAATAAGCACCGTTGGATGCAGATGTCGCGCTCCAGATGCCGTCATTGACTTTCACTGTCGCTCCGTTTATGGGATTGTTCGTTCCGCTCGCTTTAACAGTTCCTGCGATGTTGCCTTTACCGGGCTGAACACCTACGTTCACTTTGAAATGTCGCGCGGTCTTCGTCGGATAGCCCATTGTGTCAATGCTTATGACATGCAGATACCATATACCGTCAGGAACGCCTGTCTTTGTAAGATCTTTCTTATCAGTCTCAATGCCTGTTGTTGAAGACGGTGTCGTCTCAGCATATCTATCCCATATGTACCTGTATTGCGGGAAACTGCCTTCCTTTCCTGCAGGGTCCGTCCAGTTCAGAGCGACAGTGGCCGTATCATAGAATGTGCTCTGGCTTGAATGGGATGATGATGTTATGGTCGGCGGAACATTGTTCACATTGACAACGAACGAGTTCGATACTGTGCCTGTCTGGGCATCATAATCGTTTGTGGTAAGGTGGAAATAGTTCGTTCCTGCCGCAAAGTTCGAAGCATCAAGAACGACCGTATTATCCTCTGTGTAGATGCCGTCACCGCTTTTTGGAACATATACGGATGTCGTGTTTATCTTGTAGAAATAAGCGGAAACTTCAAGATATGTAGGTCTGTTCCAGCTTATTGATGATGAACCGAAGCCGTCATTATACCATTTTGTCTGGTCGGGATGTGTTGTTGAAGATATCTTTTCAGGCGGTGTTACTGTCACGATGTTATAGGAACCTACATTTGCACTTCCGTCAACGATCCCGGCTGATTTCTGACCTGAAAGTATCTTGATCATGCCTTTAGATCCTGCACCGCCGGCATATGAGGTGTAACTTGAGTTAGTTGTCCCGCCGGTACCCCCGTCAACACTGAGCTCGGCACTCGCCTTTACTTCGACAATACCGCCGAAAAGCGTAATGGATCCGCCTGAACCGCCGCCTGAACCGCCGTAATATCCGTATGCACCGTTACCGCCCTTTGCTGAGAGCGTTCCTTCAATAAAAATGTTGTGTGCATAAAGAATTATGGCTCCGCCACCTTTTCCCCCGGCTGAACTGGAATAATTGGTTCCGCCGCATGAACCTGTTTTATATTTGAGTATGCTTAAACTTGGAACCGCTGCTCCGCCGCTTATTGTATAGCCGTAACCACCCGAATAAGCATAACCGCTCGTGCCGGCATCCTTGTGTCCGCCGCCGCCGCCGCCGCCGTAGCTGTAACCGTTCGAGCCGTTTCCGTTGGACGGTCCGCAGATTATCGCATCAGCATAAATACCGGATGTGGAATCTATCGTGATGTCTCCTCCTGCATGTATCTCAAGATATCCTATCGCCGGGTCCACAGTGATAGTGGTCAGTGATGAAAGCGTCACATTGCCGTAATAATAATGAACTCCGCCCATTGTCGCTGTGGTGCCTACAAGGTTGAGACTGTTTTCGGAGCATTCTCCCAGCTCATCGACACAGGGTGTGGAAGCAGTACAATTTCCCGTTACATCCCAAAGTCCGTCATTTCCGCAAGTTTCGGCCTTGCCGTCGACATTGCATCTTTTCTCACCCGAATCGCAGTCACCGATGCATTCACCGGAATCACATTCATATTTGCAGACATCGGTCACTATCCAGGCAAGACCGTCAGCATTGCACTTCTGGGCAGTTTTATTGATACATCTCCTTTCATCCGGAGTACAGCTTGGATTTACAACGCAGTCACCATCAAGGCATGTGTCGTTGCAGACGCTTGTAAGAACCCATCCGTCACCTGTCGCATTGCATGTTTCAACATTTCCGTCAATGTTGCATCTTTCATCAACATAAGGAATGCATCCTGAATCGCCCGTATCGCCTGTATCAGCCGTGTCGCCTGTATCAGCCGTGTCGCCTGTATCAGCCGTGTCGCCGGTATCAGCTGTGTCGCCAGTATCAGCCGTGTCGCCAGTGTCAGCCGTGTCACCAGTATCGGCTGTATCACCAGTATTGGCAGTATCACCAGTATTAGCTGTGTCGCCTGTATCAGCTGTGTCGCCTGTATTAGCTGTGTCGCCTGTATCGGCTGTATCACCTGTATCGGCTGTGTCACCAGTATTGGCTGTGTCGCCGGTATCAGCCGTGTCGCCAGTATCAGCTGTGTCGCCTGTATTGGCAGTATCACCAGTATTAGCTGTGTCGCCAGTATTAGCTGTGTCGCCTGTATCAGCCGTGTCACCAGTATCAGCTGCATCTGAGTCACTGCCCGTATTACCGGTGTCAGCCGAATCTTCAAGGCACTGAGCAGCACCTGCTTTTACTGCGCATATAAGATCCTGTGCAGTGCAGTTATCCCACTCTGTCCACTCTCCGCCATCGCATTTATAGACCGAGTTGTCACTGCATTTTGTCTTGCCATCGGTACATGCAACGGCATCTGAATCGTTCGCACTTTCATCATCAGAATCCGATTCTGTCACTTTTTTGGTGCTGGTTCCGCATGAAACAGCAAAAAAGAACAGAATAAAAACGATAAAGAACTTGTTCATTTTTGATCTCCACTTTTGTATTTACCTAACCCGTTCGATTTCAAAATAAAAAGAACAGAAAGTTAAGAAAAAACTTTAATAAAAACAACCTCTTT
>JAKLDO010000003.1 GCA_022703485.1 bacterium | reverse complement strand
TTCAGAACAAAAACCAATCAATAAAACACAAACCTCAGACTAGAGTCAGTAAAAATTTAGAATCGAACGATTTAGGTGATATACTACTGTGCCTTGAAGTGAAAAGGAGCCCTTTTTACCTTTTAATAATTAAAAACTTGAAAAAGGGGCAAAAAAATGTTTAATGTCATTGAGTAATTTTTTGCTACAGTATTCTGAGAAGGAGGATCAAGTTGAAAAGGCTTTTAGTTTTAGTCTTGTTGGCACTCTTTGTTACGCCTCTTTTTGCCGACAAAGTTCTATTTATGAAACCAGTCACCAAGAATATTGAAAAGGAAGATTCTTTAAAGATAGTCAGGGACATTGAATCGATCCTTAAGTCCAAATTCAGCTATGTGAGCTATAAAGATGTGAAAAAATCACTTCTTGAAGAGCTTGCAAAATGCGGCAGCAAACCCGAATGCTGGTATGAAAAGGCATCAGATGAGAAGTTCCAGTTCTCACTGCTCACCCTCATCAGCATGAACGATGATGAAGAAGTTATAATCAGAACAGTCCTGATAGATATTGAAAACGAGGAAACTGTTGATGATTCATCAAAAACATATGACGATATAGACTCGGTTTCCAAGGAGAATCTCTATAAACAGATAAGAAAAACTTCTGCTTCAGTTTATAATAAAATAAAAGCCGGCGCAGGCGGATCTTCCAAAAAAGACAGTGATTATGAAGAAGACGAAGATGAAGCCTCCTCAGCTGAAAAAGCGAAAAAGGCCGAAGACGAGCGTCGCAGAAAGCTTGATGAAGAAAGAAGAAAAAGAGAACTTGAACTTGAAAAGAAAAGAGAAGAGGAAGAACGAGTCGCAAAAGAAGCTGAAAGAAAGAAAAGGATAGAAGAGGAAAGGAAGAGAAGAGAAGAAGAAAGGGAAAAGGAACGTCTTGAAATGGAAAGAGCAAGACGCGAAGAAGAAAAGCGCCAGGAACAGGAATCCAAGAAACAGTCGCTCATGGCAAATGGTGAAAAACTGAGCAGAGCAAGAGAACTTGTGCTTCAGATGTGTTCTGAAGGAAAATATAATCAGGCGATAACAGCCATAGTAAAGGTCAGCGAACTTAAGTGTGAATGTGAAGAAGATGCCAAGGTTCTTGCTCTCAAGACACAGCTTCTTAATTTTAACAAGGTTAGAAGCAAAATTCTCGAAGGCGTCCAGCTTCTTGACTACAATCTGATACTTGATAACCTTGAAGCGGCAAAAGCGCTTGATGAATACATCGTTCCGGGCGGCACCGAGTTCTCCAAGAAGATTTATACCATCGAAGCCATCGGGCATATGGCAAAAGGAAAGGATATGGAGAAAAAGGACAACTACATACTTGCAAACGAAGCTTTTGAAAAATGCGCAGAGCTCGACCCTGATAAAACAGAGTGCAAAGATTGGCTTGATTCAAAAGACAAGCTCGTCAAGAGAGTTTACGATAAGGCTTCTGTAATGAAGAATTTCAATCCGACAAAAGCCAAGGAACTTCTCAGATCTATATTGAAACTTGTCACTGCAGAGAACGAATATTACAAAAAAGCTGAGGCCGATCTCCAGAAAATGGAATTCTGACCGGGTCTGAATATTGATCTTTTACCAAAACATGAAAAGTCTGATTACAAAATCTTTAATTCTCCTGCTTATTCTTTCCTGCAGTAAAGATCCTCTAAAACAGTGCGGAAATTCCGGGTGCGAAATGTCAAGCATATTTCCCGGCGTTATTGAGATCTCCGCCGACGGATCAGGACAGTATTTCATTATAAAAGACGGTAAACTTGCCAAAATGTCCTTATCTGATAGAGGAGCTTTGCCCTTCGCCCTTTCCGGCAATATGTCGACTGCGGCCGTCAAGGTTTCAGATGAATCTTTTATCACTATTAAACTGATAGATCCTTCTGACGGCTCTGTCAAAAATACAATTGAACTGCCTGAAAATTTTGTATCAGTACAATCAGGATGTTTTCTTGATGATAAGCGGCTTGCTTTCCTTCACATTGATGAAACTGACGATCTTGCAAGACGGTATGTCGTATCCATATCAACTTCTGAAAAACTTGACGATTTTGACAGTTATCTGATCAGAGAGGAGAACACAAAAGAGTTTATAAATGAATACCTTTCTCTCGGGTCAATTGTTGAAAGACCTGTGGCACTGCAGTGTACAGAAAAAAAGCTTTTTATAATATCCAGTTCGGTTTTCAGCGACATGGTTCAGATAACAGTGTATGAATTCAATTTAAAAAGCAGAAAACTTAAATACATTACAGCATATCATCCTGTAAAACCCGAAAGCAGATTTGATATGTATTTCGACCCGGCAGGCGCCACACTTTATATTTTCAACAACAAAAGAGAGCTTATTTCCGTAAAAGAGAACCAGTTTCCTGTAACAAGGAAGTTCAATGAACCTGGATCTATCTTCTTTTCACCTTTTTCACAAAACGGATTCTCTATATCTTTCATGCCGGACAGACCGGTAGACGGGAAAAAAGAGTTCAGAACAGTGAATATAAGTGAACTACCCGAGAAAGAGATAAACAACAACGATCAGTGATGAAAACGCTGTAGTCCATATCATCCTTTTGTATATTGTCTTGAAAAAATCATCTCTCTTTTTAAGGTAGCTATAAAGCAGAACGGGAATGGACACAGCTGGTATAATTGATATCTCAGGGTGTTCTGTAAAAAGAAATGCGGTGAAAGACACACCTGACAAAATAACAGAAACAGTTATGACTGTGCCGAGTGAAAAACGGTCTGTAACCACACTTCTTCCGGCAAGCCTGTCACCTTCTATATCTGACAGGTCCTTGAGAACCGTTGTCCCTACAGCATGAAGAAGAAGGCTCGTAGTCAGCCAGAAAAGCTCATATCCTCCAGTGATGTAAAGCGGGTGCACTACACCCCAGCCTGTTATAAGCGGTGCTATTAAAATTCTGTTTTTGAACACCATAGGAGGTATCGAATAGCTGACTCCGAGGAAAATGACAAGATATGCAAGAAATATCTCGATACCGCTGAACAGAAAAGGTATCCCTGCCGTTGAAACAATCGTGATGAACATAAGCCACCAGACAGCTTCCTTTTTTTCAAGCGTTCCGTCGGTAAGAGGCCTCCACGGCTTGTTAACCGAATCTTCTATCCGGTCTGTTATTGAATTGAGCGTATAGACAAAATTATAAGGAAAAAGTGCAAGAAAAAGAGCCTGGGCTATGACCTTCATCTCGAATCCGGTCGTCATTATTCTTCCTGCAAAAGTACCCAGAAATACGATCACAGGGACATCAGGTCTGTAAAGCCTCAGAAAACCTTTTATCTTGGATATCTTTTTCAAAACTAACCGCCTTGATAAAAACTATGCTAATATAGTGGTGAAAACTTTTTTTTGCAAGCTTGACTTAAACAGTTCAATCAGTTATTTTCACTGCAGTTTTTTCATAGGCATACATGGATCTTAAAATTCTCGGATTCGACAGTCATTTCAAGAAGCTTTTTAACAGCATTGATGACGGAACACTTGTTCCTGCAAGAGTGGTCTCTCATGGTAGAAAATATTATTCCGTCATCTGTGAAAAAGGTGTCATGCAGGCTAAACTGAGCGGTGCGATCCGTTTCAACTCACTTTCAAGTTCAGAGCTCCCCGAGGTTGGAGACTGGGTTGCCATTTCAATAAGAGGTGATAAATCCTACATAACGGCGATCCTTGAAAGAAAGACCTGTTTTTCAAGAAGATCAACGGGAAATGTCATAGAAGAACAGGTCATAAGTGCAAATGTCGATATAATTTTCATTGTGATGTCCCTTGACAGCAACTACAATATTAAAAGACTTCAAAGATATATCTCGACAGCGGTCTCGAGCCGTGCAATGCCTGTGATAATACTGAACAAGGCCGATCTGTGCGAAGATGCTGAAAAAGCTGTCCGCGAAGTTGCCGGACTGGCAGGAGATATCAGTGTGCTGGTAACATCTTCAAAAGACCCTTCAACTGTAAAAAAATTGAAAAGTTTTATGAAAGAGGGCGTCACAGCAGCATTCACCGGCTCCTCAGGTGTCGGAAAATCAACCCTCATAAATCTGCTTACCGGAGGGGAAACGAGAAAAACTGCGGAAATAAGCAGTTCCGTAAACAAAGGGAAACACACCACATCCTCAAGGGACCTCATAATACTTCCTGACGGCGGAATGGTCATTGACACCCCGGGAATGAGAGAACTTCAGTCATGGGCACTCGAAGAAGATGAAGGCTTTGAAAAAATAAATGAACTGTCTGCCTTGTGCCGTTTCACAGATTGCAGGCATGGAACCGAGCCGGGATGCGCTGTCAAGGAAGCTGTGGATAATGGAGACATCTCCGCCATCAGCCTTGAAATGTGGAAAAAACAGACCGCTGAGAAGAACGAACTTGCACTTCAGAAGGAACGATCGGTAAAGATCCTCGAAAAAAGAAAGGCGAAAAGATCAGGGAAGCCGGCTTGTAAATAGTCTATTCTTCATTTAAATTATTTATTGACTTTTAAAATAACTAGCCAGAATATCTTATAGCTATATATTTCAGGGATTTCAGATATTATGGTATGCGTAACAACAGCAAGCACAACAAATGCTAGCGATTTATTATGTAATTCCAGATGTTTTCCTTTTTTGGGAAACTTTCTATTGACATTCACTTATCGGGAAATAAAATGAACATCATAGCTCTTGGAACTTTGAAAGAATTTTGGGTTATGCATCCTGACAGCGAAGAACAGTTAAAAGCATGGTATGCCGAAATGAAAAGAAGAAGTTTTAAAAATCCGCATGAAATTAAAGAAAGATATCAAACCGCCGATGCTGTCGGAAACAACAGAATCGTTTTTAATATTAAAGGCAACAAATACAGACTGATTGTAAAATTTGACTACCTGAGACAAAAAGGATTTGTGAGATTTATAGGAACTCACAAAGAATATGACAAGATAAATGCGGAGGTCATATGAACATAAAAATAATAAAGAACGAAAATGAATATAAGTCTGCTTTAGCCCGTATTGAAGAACTTTTTGATATTCCGGAAGGTGACCCTCGGGAAGATGAACTTGAGCTTCTTTATATGCTTGTCGAAAAGTATGAATCGGAAAATTATAAAATAGACCTTCCTGACCCGATCGAAGCAATTAAATTCCGTATGGAACAGTCCGGAATAAACAGGAAAGATCTTGCCAAATACATCGGAAGCGTAAGTAAAGTATCAGAAGTTCTGAGCCGGAAAAGACCCTTAAGTCTATCTATGATAAGAGCACTTCACGAAGGTCTTGAAATCCCGGCGGAAATTCTTTTACAGAAAAGTGAATCCAAACTGAAAACACTCAGATATGACATTAAGAAATATCCGTTTTCAGAAATGTTTAAAAGAGGTTATTTTGATAGATCATACAAAAATTTAAATGAAGCTAAATCGTATGCAGAAGAATGCATGGGAACACTTTTCTCTGTTTTCGATAGAATGAATTTTGAGGCATGTTATCGTAAATCAAATACCGCATCAGAAGGACAGGAAGCATTAAAAGCGTGGCAGGCAAAAGCTTTAAACATTATAAGCAATGAAGAGCTGATAAGATACAATCACGAAAATCTGAAACCGGCATTAGAAAGAATTGTTAAATTGAGCTATTTCCCTTCCGGCGTTCAGCTTGTAAAGGAAGCTTTAAATAAAACCGGCATTCATTTTGTCATATTGAATCATCTTCCTAAAACCAGGCTAGACGGCGCATGTTTTCTTTCGGAAAAAGGAAATCCGGTTATTGCAATGACTCTGAGGTATGACCGTCTGGACAATTTCTGGTTTACACTTTTTCATGAACTCGGACATATATTTTACTGTGATATAAATAATAAAAATAAACTGATCATTGACGATCTCGAAGCTGACAACTCACAGAATCAGGAAGAAACCAGAGCCGATAAGTTCGCACTCGACTCGTTCATTCCGTCAGACATCTGGAACAAAAGAAAAAACAGTCTTACCACAAAAAACGATATCTTAAATTTTGCCGAGGAACTCGGGATCTCCCCCGCTGTTATCGCAGGCAGAATAAGAATGGAAGAATCGGATTTTACAAAATTCACCGAATTGACAGGACAGGGAAAAGCAAGGGAACTGTTTAAGGAATTTATGTGATTAAGATTCAGCTTCACTAAATTAATCACCTTGACTTTAACGCCTCAAAAGCTATAACTTTTGACGGTACTTATATATTTAAGGAGAAACTGATGCTTCGTATCTACAACACGCTGACTGAGAAAAAAGAGGATTTCATTCCCATTCATGAGAATAAGGTCGGGATATATGCCTGCGGAATGACAGTTTATGATAAACCGCATATAGGTCATGCAAGAAAGGAAGTCGCTATCGATCTGATCGTAAGTTATCTGAAATACTGCGGTTACGAAGTGAATTATGTAAGAAATTTCACAGATGTGGATGATAAGATAATAGCCCGTGCCAATGAGAGAAAGATCGGTTTCACTGAACTCTCAGAGGAAAATATCGATGCTTTCTACAAAGCAATGGACGCTCTAGGACTTCAAAGACCTGATGTCGAGCCCAAAGCGACAGAACACATAGCTGAGATAATCGGCATGATCGAAAAGCTCATTGCAAACGGCTTTGCCTATCCAACTAACGACGGAAGTGTATATTTCGCTGTCGAAAAGTTCAAAGGTTATGGGAAACTGTCAAACAGAAAGATCGACGAACTGCTTGCCGGAACAAGGTTCGAACCTGAAGCAGGAAAGCGCAATCCGCTCGATTTCGCATTATGGAAATCATCAAAGCCCGATGAGCCGAAATGGTCAAGTCCTTGGGGCGAAGGGCGTCCGGGGTGGCACATTGAGTGCAGTGCGATGAGCACAAAATATCTCGGCGAAACATTTGACATCCATGCAGGCGGAAGAGACCTTATCTTCCCGCATCACGAAAATGAGATCGCACAAGCTGAATGCGCAACCGGAAAACCTTTTGTCAAATACTGGGTCCATAACGGTTTCCTTACCGTCGAAGGTGAGAAAATGAGCAAATCGCTCCACAACTTCATCACGGTGGATGACGCACTTTTGCAGTATCACCCTGAAGTTCTCCGTTATTTCATGCTTTCGACACATTACCGCACTCCGATAGATTTCTCGATGGCAAGCCTGAAAGAAACTGAGAAAAAAATAAATTATTTCTATCAGACTTTGAAAACTCTCGCCCAGTTCGCCTCAAAAGCTGAAAAAGAGCCTGCCGTAAATGCAAAAGCTGAAGAATTCATAAAAGAGTTCCGTGAATCGATGGATGATGATTTTAACAGTGCAAGGGTTGTCGCGGCATTTGTCGGAATATTCAAACACCTCAATGAAGTCCTTGTCTCAAAAAAGACCCGTCCGTCCCCTGAGGAATGTGCAGGATTTGCAAAAGTGATAAAAGAGTCAGGTGCCGTTCTCGGGGTCCTTCTCAAAGATCCGGATACAATAATGAATGAGATAAGAGAGATACAGCTCAAAAGATACGGTATTGCGAAAGCTGACATTGAGTCGCTTATCGAAAAAAGAAATGCCTTCAGAAAAGAGAAAAATTTCGAATCTGCTGATAAAATGAGAGATGAACTGCTTGCAAAAGGGGTTTCAATTCAGGATACACCGAACGGGACCGAGTGGAATTTCAACTGATTATTTCCACAAATAATTATTCAATAGATATACACCGGAACATCACCATCCGGGATTGAATTATCACTTGTTTCATCAGGCATATACTCATCAAACGGACATGCTTCAGGTTCGAGTTTGCAGTAACATTCCATGTCACGGAAAGTCATTGCACCACCAGGCGAACTCTGCCACATCAGATATTTTCCTTCGAAATCACCGTATGAATGATAATAAGGGTGTCCTTCTGAGATCCTTTTTGCACAGTAACCTTTCTTTTTGTCTAAACGGTAAAAACACGCTTTTGCATCTTTTAACTCTGTTCCGTTGTCATCATAGTTAAACATCTCTGAATAAAGGATCAAACTGCCTTTAAATTTATCCAGAATTGTTATATAAGAACCCGGCTCTGTAAAAGGAGTTGGATATTCTTCATATTTAACTGTTTCTCCGCTTAAATCGGCTACAACTATTGTCTGTGGAGATGCCGCAGGAACAAAAGCCACTTTTCGAATATTATCCTCATCAATTGTCAGATATTTTACTTTCTCCTCTCCACGGTTGATCTTTTTACAGTCGGCAAGCACTTTTGCGGGTTTATCAAGGTCGCAGACATAACCCTCCATACCTGAATTGTAAAATGCAAGTATGTTTTTCTCAATCACAATATAATTTTCATATCCTGTAGCTCCTTCTATTTTCTGCCACTTCCATTCTCCTACTCTTGCATAACGAAGTTCATAGACTCCGCCATCATCCTTAATAACAACTGCGGCATATTTTTCACCCAACCTGACAAGTGAATATGGAAGAACATCAACTGTCTTTTTGGATATAACTTTATATCCTGCTGCCGGTGAATAATAGATCAAAAATTCATTCGGCTTATCCTGATTTTCGGGGTCAAATGTTTTTCGACTGTCGTACACTGTTCCAACAAAAGAACCTTTAAAATAACTTAGAGTAGATGATGTTGCCGGAAAGACAGCCTTGTACTCATCTGTTTTAATATCATATTCAAAAGCTCTGGTACTCGTTGGATAATTAAAATAATCAACCGAAGAAGAAACCATATAAAATCCAACCTTTCCATCATCAATACCAAAATGCAACCCATTGGAATTGCCACCACTGAAATATTTAGGAACTATATCAATATCACACTCTGTCAACCCCACTTTTCCCGCATCATCTGGATTTTTTTTAGATTTAAGCGTTTCCACTACACATGGATAACCAGCACATTCCTGATCCGGATAGTCATTAGCGTACTGTTCATTTTTCTCCTTCCAGATATTTCTCACACAATCAGGATCATCACTTTTTGCAGGGAGATCACATTTCCTGCAAAAATGAATGCTGCCGTCTTCACGGTAATATGGGAAACTTGCTGATTTCAGTGCCGGACAATCCCCATCTGAATTCGTATCACTATCAGAATCCGAATCCACAATTTCATCCGACTCCGTTAAAACTTCGTCAGACAAGTCATCAACATCAACCTTGATTGAGTCGATATCATTCATAGTGTCATTATCCGACACACTATCGCTGTCATTTCTCGGATCGTTTGAGTTACACGAAGTGCATGACCAGAAAACTGTTAGAAACAAAATTATGTGAATCGCTAACTTGCTGTTTTTATTCATTTATATTTTCCGGCAAACTTCGATTCAGGTTGTATTAAATTAACTACCGTGTGTCAAGAAAAAAGATTAATTTCCTGCGTCTTTAATATCAATAGCGAACCCCTTTCCGAGTTGACTAAACTTTTGTTGTTGCTAAAATCTTTTCTGCTTGTGATAAGGAGTTAAGTATGAAATTTACAGTTGTCGTTTTTGCAATTCTGCTTTTTTTTTCAAGTTGTCAGAAAGACATCACTCTCGTTCATATAAATGACTCTCATTCCCACCTTTTCGGAAGCGATATTCATTGCAGATATTCAGGCAGAAGCGACAGTTTTTACATCGGAGGATACGATCTCATAATTCAGTATGTCCGCGATTTGCGTGCAAAAAATGACAGCGTAATGTTTCTTCACGCCGGAGATCTTATTCAGGGAACACGGTATTTCAGGCAGTTTCAGGGTAAAGCTGATATCGAGCTTATGAACCTTGCAAAAATTGATGCGTTGGCTTTAGGCAATCATGAATTTGATAAAGGATCTGATTTTCTGGCAGATCTTTTAAAAGAAGCGAAGTTTCCGGTCCTTGCGGCAAATGTTGAAATATCTGACGATTCGAAATTGAAAGACATTATAAAACCTTATGTTATTACAGGATTCTGGCCTTTCAGAAATGGAATAATCGGTGTGATCACGCCTGACACTTCCGAGATATCATCTCCCGGAAGTTCGGTAAAATTCACCGATCCTGCCGACGCTGTAAGGAAAAACATAAAAAAATTAAAAAACAAAGGAATTTCAAGGATATTTGTCCTCAGCCATCTCGGACTTGAAAAAGACCGGGTTCTCGCAGAAACAGTCGAAGGAATAGATGTTATCATCGGCGGACACTCACATTCTGCCATGGGTTACTCAGGCATCGACTGCATTCCCGCTGAAGGCGATTATCCGCAGGTCATCAAAGACCCTTCCGGCAGAGATGTGCTGATAGTCCATGCATGGGACCATGCAAGAGCGCTGGGGATTCTGGATCTTGAATTCAACATCAGAGGAGAAATAGTGTCCCACTCCGGGAAAACTCTTTACCCTGCAAGAGAATCGGTCAAACTGCCTTTCCCTCAGAAACGCTCACCTTTTAATGAGTTTGTAACAGTGTCCCCTTCAGAAGAACTTCAGGTTCTTTTCAGATCTTACGAAGAGACCCTTTCATCTGAATACAAAAAGATCATAGCTACCGCAAAAGAGGAGCTCGGCCATGAATGGGAAAAAGGAAGTGATATCGCACCTCTTGTGGCACAGTCGATACTTCAGGAATTCAGAAATAACGGATATGCTGTCGATATAGCTTTACAAAACGCCGGAGGAGTAAGAAAGTCCATACACCGCGGAGAAATAACATTGGGCGATATTTATGATACTCTTCCGTTCTTTAACAATGTTACCGTTTTCAAGATCAAAGGAAGTGAACTTGCTGCCGAGCTCAGTCAGCAGATAGAGAACATTTCAAAAGGGACCAATTCAGGTGCTTTTCCGTATCTTGCAGGAATGAAATTCGAGATAAAGAACGGCAGAGCTGTTAATTTTTCAATAATAGAAAACAATGAACTAAAGCTGTTTGACCCTGAAAAAATATATACTGTCGCAACAGATTCATATATCGCACAGGGCGGCAACGGATACACCATTTTCCAGAAAATAAAAGACAAGATCACCACCAGCCGCATAGTCAGCGATGTGTTTGCAGACTATCTTATGGAAAAAAGAGAGATCATCAAACCGCTTGAAAAGCACAGTTCGTTTTAGTCCATCTAAAAATCTTTGACTTATTTCTTTTTATTGTTATAAATAACAAAAAGAGGAAACATGAGATACGAAATATTTAGAAAAACCTTTATTGCCAAGAAAATCGTGGAAATAAACGATGTTTATCTACTTTTTCCTGATTTTGACAGCAGGCGGCTTTGCGAATGGCAGGAAAAGGGTTATATAACTAAAATAATTAATGGATTTTATATATTTAATGATGTTGTGATCGATGAATATATTCTCATAAGAATTGCCAATACGATATATTCACCTTCATATCTAAGCTTTGAAACTGCTCTTTCACATTATGGTCTTATTCCTGAAGCAGTTTACCAGATAACGAGTGCAACAACCAGAAAGACTAAAATTTTTAATACATTACAAGGCTCATTCGGATACAGATCAATATCAAAAAATCTTTTCTGGGGGTACACTATCGACCCTGAAAACGGATTCATTATAGCAACTCCGGAAAAGGCGATCCTCGACTATTTATATTTGAGAAAACAGTTTAACGAAAACGATCTTTCTGAGTGGCGGCTGAATATTGATGAATACAAAAATATTTTAAACGAAGAAACCATAGAAAAATATCTGAGGCTCTTTAACAACAAAACTCTTACAAAAAAATATGCCGTTTTAAAGGAGTTCATAAATGCTTGATTTTGAATTGATACTGAAAGAATTCTCACCTGTTGAACAGCAGTTCAAGCGCAATGTTTTAAGAGAATATCTTCAATACAAACTGCTTGATATTATTTACAAAAGCAAATTCGGCGGATCTCTTGTTTTTATTGGCGGCACTGCTTTGAGGATAGTTCACGGCAACACCCGTTTTTCTGAAGACCTTGATTTTGACAATCTGGGACTGAGTGAGTCTGATTTTGTTAAATTAAGCGATTTTATCAAGTATGAACTTGAACTTGAGGGATACGAGATCGAGATGAAACAGGTTTTTAAGGGGGCTTATCATTGCAACATCAAATTTCCCGACCTCCTTTACCGTGAAAAGCTTTCACCGGTGAAAAGTGAAAAAATCCTCATTCAGCTTGATACCGAGCCTCAGAATTATAAATACGAACAGGAAAAATTCCTGTTGAAAAAGTTCGCACTTTTCAGATTCATTTCAGTTGTTCCTGTTTCAACTTTGCTCAGTCAGAAAATTGCCGCACTTCTTGGAAGAAAAAGAAGCAAGGGAAGAGATTATTTCGATGTGACATTCCTTCTTTCAAAAACAGCACCCGATTTCAAATATCTTTCCGAAAAACTCGAAATAACCGGCATGACACAGTTAAAACAAAAACTGCTTGAAAACACAGAATCGGTCAACCTTAAAGAGCTGGCTACGGATGTCAGCCCTTTCCTCATAAAAAACGACCAGATCAACAGAGTCCTGATGTTCAGGGAATTCGTAGAATCGCTGAAGTGATTGTCAGTCACACTGTTTAGAAAAATTTCTATTGCTTATTTGTTATCCATTTCTGCTGATATGCTGTCCAGTTTGTGACAAGCGTTTTGTAATATCCGGATTCTTCGATCTTTTCTTCAGCTATATTGTGAAGTTCATCAGGATCTTTCTCCAGATCGAACATTTTTTCCGTTCTTTCATTAACATCGTAGATATATTTAAGATTTCCATCGATTATCCCGTTAAGTTTAGTTGATGACCTTGTAAAAATAAGTGCCGGCCGGCTTTTTGATGAATTGTCAAGGAGATCAACACCCTGCCAGCTTTCAGCCGGATCAATACCTGCAATTGCGGCAAGTGTCGGAGCAAGATCAATATGCGTTCCCTGTTTTTTTGAAACAATCCCTTGTTTCATGCCGGGAAGATATATAAGAAGAGGTATTTTTATCGCTTCATCATACAGACTGTGTCCGTGACCGAAAACCCCTTTTCTCTTTCCGAAAGCCTCTCCGTGATCGGCTGTAATTATGACAGCCGTATTTTCAAGAATCCCGGAGTCATCCATTTTATTAAAAAGTTCTTCAATAATATTACTTAGATACAGCTGAGTCCGTCTGTAACTTTCAATACTTCCTTTCTTTTCATTTCCGCTCAGAGGAGATTCATACGGATAATGTGTCGAATAAAGAAAAGTGTAGGTGAAAAACTTCTCACCTTTATCTGAAACATCTTTCATGAATCCGAAAGCCTCTTTCAAAGTATCTTCGTCTTTGACCTGATAACTGTACATTTTCCCGTCACTGCCATATTTTTTCTTCAGAGAATTAAAGTCTTTGAATACATTATATTTTTTTGCAAATATTCCGGAACTGAGATTATCATAAGTGAATAGAGCTGACCCGAAAAATCCTGTCTGAAATCCACTTTTTCCAAAAGCTTCAGCTATAGAAAAACATCTGAAATCCGGCATATAATTTGTGATCGTCTCCTGAGCAGTTCCGGGAAGGCTTCCGCAGTTTGCAGATATAAAACTCCTGCTTGTGCCGGGGAATACAGTCCTGTAGGAAGTAAAAACAATAGAACTCTCTTTCAGGCTGTCGAAGATTTTAAATGAATTTTCTGAACTGTTTCCGAAAACCGTCATATCAAGCGGGAAAGATTCGATCATAATAACAAGCACATTGTCGATCCTGTTATGACTGATCTCTCCTGTGGTCTTTTCCGTGCTTTCCTCTTTCCCGAATATCAGTGATGCAGGTGCGCTGAAACCCTCCGGATAAGCAGTGTCATGTCTGAAAACAGCTTCATTCAGTATACTTGTGAACAGTTCAACACCCGGATTTCTCGCCATTTTTCCAGTTTCCGCCCTTCCGAACTGGGCAAGAAAAATGTAAACAGCGAGATTTATTATCACAAGTGCAAGGATCATTGTCTGATGCCCGTAAAACACCTTTATAAGCTTCCTTTTTCCCGAAATTATCAGCAGAATTACTGCGGCGAATGAAAAAAGAAGTGCTATACCGCCTTTACTGCCGGCAATATAGGACATCAGCTCTTTAGTTCCGGCACCGTTGAAACATATAAGCCCCCAGTTTATAAATGTCCGGAAATATTCATATATCAGATAATTGCCGTAAAAAAACACTATGGAGCCTATGATAACTATGTGATAAACCGTAAGTCTTAGTTTTTTCCCGTGAAATTTATCAACTACAAAAAAAAGCCCGATCGCTATCAATGTGTCAAAAGCCGCAAAGAAAAATGCCAGTGGCGGAGAAACTATGCTCAATCCATATCCGTTTAAGGTAAGAAATGTCCCGAGTGCACCTTTAAAACAGACATTGAGACTTATTGCAAATAAAAGGAAAAGTACTGAATCTTTGTTTCTGAATTTCAGCCAGTCCGAAGCGAATTCTCTCAAAAACATCTCCTCTCAAAATCCGTCTTTCACGATCGCAGATTTTGTAACGGAAATGTCCGGGTTTTATTTAGAGTTTTTCAGGCAAGATGTCTGAACATGAAGAATGCGGCTCCGGCGAGACATATTGAAGCATACAGGAAATCCATCGTGAGTTTTTCATGCATGTAAAGCACTGAGAAAAGTGCAAAAATGCTCATTGTGATGATCTCCTGCATCACTTTGAGCTGTCCGAGAGAATAGAACTGGAACCCTATCCTGTTTGCAGGGACCTGAAGGCAGTATTCAAAAAAGGCCACACCCCAGCTTATAAGAATGACAAAGATCAGATTTTTGTGTCTGAAATCGGCAAGATGTCCGTACCATGCATAGGTCATGAAAAGATTGGACCCGATAAGAAGAAATAAAGGATAAAGTCGTTCCATTGCAAACCTCCGTTAAAGAGTTCAGTGAATATTATTGAAATCATAGATACAATCAATGATTTTATGAATTGACAAAACCCGATTTATACATACGATTGCTAAGCGGTGTTCAACTGTTCTTTTACAAGTGGGGACGACATGGTTTCGACGGGGAGGCTGGAGCCTTCAAGTTGCATGCCGAGGCGCCGCTGGCCTCGTAAAAAGCGGCAAAAAAAGAAAAGCAAACAACGAATTTGCAATAGCAGCTTAAGCTGCTCGTCAGTCTGCGGAATCTCCTGCGGCTTCAGAACTGGCGTCAAATAGCGGGATAGCGACCTGAACCCATCCGCGGGGTGACGGAAGTGAAATCAAGTGCGGAAAAGCGTGACGGATCCTGCTGCCGGGAGCCCGATCGCTATTTAAAACGGACAGCTAAGCATGTAGAGGCTTGATTGAACCCCTTTCCGGACGCGGGTTCGATCCCCGCCGTCTCCACCAGCCTTCGCTAAAGCTTCGGCTGGCGAGCCAGAAAAACCAGATTCAAACTTAGCGAGCCAGCAGAAGATTTGAGAAGGCTGTCCGCCGTAGTTTAAAAACGAAGGAGGACTTATGAAATATGTTTACATTATAAGAAGTGTAGAAAACCCGGATCAGTATTATTCCGGCGTAACTGACAATATAGAACAACGCTTAAATGAACACAATACAGGAAAGTCGCCACATACTTCAAAATTCAAACCATGGGAAATTGTTGTTTACACTGCTTTCCTTGATGAAAACAAAGCTTTTGAATTTGAAAAATATCTGAAATCCGGTTCCGGCAGAGCATTTGCTTCAAAACATTTCAGGTAATAAAACAGGAATTTCAAAAAAACTGGCTCTGATCTGCGGTGACACACAAAAACTTAAAAAATTTTCAAAAAGAAACATCTGAGATCCGGCTCACGTCGAGCCTACATTCCGGGATTTGCAACTCGTTGAGAAAGATAAAAAGCCAGAATCAGGGCAGCGGCGGCGACTGCAAGAATATACCAGAATTTCAATATTATCATCCCTTTATATGACGGATCAGGACGGATTGTTCCCGGTGGCGGAAGAGGGATCCCGCCTTTGATCCATGAAACTGCAACAACCGCTGAAAAGACCGACAGTGCAAAAAATGCTGTTGCAAGTGATATGAGCGACCAGCCTGAAAAAAGCCTACCGTATGACGGATCAGGCTTGCCTTTTAAAAAATAACTGTCAAGCGTCAGCAGATAAAAACCTATTCCGCCAAGGACCAGACTCGAAACACCATTCATGAAAATTCTGAACATACTAACCCTTAAAAAAACATTTGTACTATTCATTTTCAGCATAAGCATGGATCATGTCAATTTATTGTCTCAATTTTGACAAGCATCAGGTTTTTATTTAGAATTCCTCGAACAAACTTTCTCATTTACGGGGTGGATAATGAAAAAGATCATTATTGCAGCAGTGGTTTTTCTGGCATTTTTTGCATGTACAAAAAAATCTGATGCGGACAAAAAAGAAGTCATCGACAGTGTCTCTAAAACGATTAAAGCTGATGAAGGCGGCACAATAGAAACAAAAGACGGCGAAGGAAAGATCGAAATTCCTGCCGGAGCTCTTGAAAAAGATACTGAAATTACAATGACCCGATATAAAAAAGAGGGATTCCCCAGAAGTGAAGACCTCATTACAAAAGTTTTCGAGTTTTCACCATCAGGACTGAAATTCAGCAAAAATTTCACGGTCACAATCAAAGCTGATACAGATTTAACTAAGATCCCAGCTGGAAAAACTGTTGTGGCGGGACTTTTGAATGATTCCGACTGGCTGCATGAAGGCTCCGGCGACCCCATCATGAGCGGAGACCCTATTATGAGCGGCGATCCTATCATGAGCGGCGACCCCATCATGAGCGGTGATCCTATCATGATGACAGCAGGACATTTCAGCACAGTCACATTCCTGATCGTTAATGAAAAAAAGGTGGAAGATGATTCAGATGTGATCAATGATGAAACAACCCTGACTGATGAAGAAAATGATGTTGAGCCATCTGACAATATAGCAACAGATGAATCAAATGATGAAACAGCTGACTTAATACCTGATGAAACCAATGATGAAGCAGCAGATCAGGCAGCAGATGAAACAAATGACGAAACAGCAGACATTTCAACGGATGAAGAAAATGATGATGACACAATCCCTGTTTTATGCGGGAATGGAACAATTAATAGCGGAGAGATCTGCGACACCAATCAAAAACCGTGTGATCTTGTTGATGCAACTCTTTATACAGGCGGATATGCTCCGTGCAACGGCAAATGTGACGGATGGGAGACAGCACCCTGTATCAAAAGAACCACTTTCAACGGAATAATCTGTTCCGGGCAGATCTTGTGCTATGATGATTCCAAAGTTATTCCATGTCCTGTTGAAAGTGCAAGCTACTATGGTCAGGACTCCCAGTACGGATCACCCGCATACTGCACTGAAAAAAGTTTTACCGTCTCAGGAAAAGCCGGAGAAGAGGTGATAGTTGATCAGAATACAGGACTTATGTGGCAGAAAAATCTTCCGTTAAATTTTCCGGGGTGCACACAATCAAACGGCAGTGAAATCGAGTGCTCATGGATAGAAGCTCAGGATTACTGCTTCACTCTTACTTACAACGATTTTTCAGACTGGAGACTCCCTTTCATTCAGGAACTTGAAACCATTTTAGATTTCAGCATGACAAATCCGGCTGTTAATTCAACTTACTTTCCTGATCCCGGAACTGTCAGTTCCTTCTGGTCAAAAACAAGCACCATTGCGGTATCTGATCAGTTTGCCTACATGGCAGGACCGATGGGAAATGTAATTAAGGAAATAGTCAACACAGGTGAATATGACCCGGCAGCCAGCCCGAGATGCGTACGGGGTCCGGCCTATAATCCGGTTCCTGTTTTTGTTGAAGAAACAGGCGGCGGCGGAGATATCCTTGTCAAAGATACAAGAACAAAACTTACATGGACAAAGACCATTAATTCATATATTCCGTGGATGAGCTCATTAAGCAGTTGTGAAAACAGCACCTATGCTGATTTTACAGACTGGAGACTTCCGGATATCAATGAACTTAAAACGATCCTTGACAGATCTCAGCCGGATATTACAACAACATTCCCGGGTATAACGAACTCCCATATTCTTATTTCATCAACTACAAACGCCATGAATGCCGCTATGAACGAGGTCTGGAGCCTGTACAGCGACGGAATTGCGATCACATATAACAAAATGAACTACATGGAAGTTTCCTTCATATGTGTCAGAGGACCTGAATAGATTATCACTCCTGAATTGCAAGATCATTAAGCATAAAACCTTCTTCGAAAGGAATCTGAACTGACGACTTTTCGTTTAATCCTCCGGTTGTAATTTCTGCAATTGTTATGGATGCAGATTCATCATTTGAACTTCTAAACGAACCTATCAGGACATGATCTTCAAACGGAGCACCTTTAAGTTTTATCATCGGCTGTGTAAGATCATGGGTCTCTTTTTTCACATAACTTATCTCTGATTCCGTTATCACGAGTGTGCCACCTTTGAAAAGTGAGTTCATCACAACAGCGGCACTTCCAACATCATTCATTGCTATAAAATCAGGCGAATCAAGGCTTGCATCTGTAAAACTTGTAATGAGCGATATATTATCATTTTCATATTTGAATAGTTTAATTTTGCCAAGATCATCAGTAAATTCACTTGAGTTGGAGATCATGACAGATCCGTTACCGGAAACGCCCATCGTCTTCATTGAAGGACCCGATCCGTTAACTCCCGTCGCTCCCCATATATCAAACCATTTTATCACTTCAGGAATCTCTTTTTCAAGGTCAAGCAGCGCCAGATCGTCAGGTCCGGCAGTTCCTATTGAACTCCCCTCTTCCGTAATGAATTCCTTTCCGCCTAACACCAGCGCCCTTTTCCCGCCAGGGAGAACTGTGAAAGCCGAAGGAACATGCATTTGGGGGTGATCTTCGCTTATTACAGCCTTGCCGTATTTATCAACGGTCATCGTGTAGATCCCCCCGTTGTAATTGCTGTAATCACCTTTTTCGAGAATATTTCCGCTCACAAGATAGAATTTATAGGGATCTGACGGATGTGCAACTATCTGATCGAATATCACTCTTTCTTTTGAATCATCTACAACTTTCAGATTCGGAAGTTCGATCTCCTCCTGTGCAATGCAGAGAGTTGAATCAATAAGCGCAAACAGAGTAACAAACCCTGTTTTCCAGGAAGCTATCGCGGCAAGTCTGCCGTTTGAATTAAAACCTATGCCTTCAAGATCCGGATCTGTTTCAAAATATTTTCCCGTATCAACAACTGTTGCATCATCTTTAAGGACAAGCACATACATCCGCCACGGAGCCTCTGAGTCATTGTAATTCTGAACGGCTGCGAGGATCAGTCTGCCGTCAGGAATATCAGAGACACATTCTTTCCCCGCTGTGTCAAAACCGCCGAGGAATTCATCATTGTCAGGGATCTCACTATCTTCATCCTGTGTCTGAGTTCCATCTGTATCATCAGCATCAACAGCCGTTTCATCATTTTCACCGTCAACAGTGATGTCTTCATCCTCAGTTTCCGTATCGGACAAGGCATTGTCAGCATCAGGAATGTTTTCATCATTTTTATCTTTTCCGCTGTCCGAGCATGATACAGATAGAAGCAATACTAAAAAACAGATCATTAAATTTTTTTTCATTGTGATCCCCCGCACATTTAAAGACCTGTAATAATATCACAGAAAAGGCTATTTGCCAAAAGATGTAAAGCTGATATTATACTTGCGTTTTATGGTTTAATTTTTACAGTAATGAAAAAAAAGCTCATCATAACAGTACTTTCATTAATATGCGCGGGCTGTTCCGTATTCAGCCTAAGCGAAAAAGGAGATGTCGGCGAACCGTGCTTTCAAAACGGCACTTGCAAAAACGGTCTTGAATGCATTGATAACACCTGTGTAAAAATTCAGGAGAACATCTCTGACAGCGATGATCAGACAGACAGCGATCAAACTGCCGGCACGGACCCTGACATTCAGGACGAAGATGACCACTGGACCGGAAATGAACAGGATATCATTCCCGATGATAACACCGGTGAAGATGCCGATCCGGATGACACAGCTTCTGAAACTGATATGGACTTGAACGATACTGATAATTTTCAGGTCTTTGATAATGACATTGATCATGATGATTCCGATCCTGTCAGTAAATGCACAGAGCTCGGCAATCCCTGCAACGATTCAGGCGATACTACAGCATACTGCACCGATAACGGCACGGGGTATGAATGCAACTGTTCGGTCAATTACACTGATAACGGCACGACATGTGCCGCTGATACAAGAACAGACCAGTCATGCACAGGTCTGCCTGCCAACGCTGAATGGAACACCGTCTCCGGCATAAGCCAGACATGGAACGGAACTGCGTGGCAGCCTGACACGGCTGGATATTACAACGAAACTCCCGGAACAGCCGACTGCAGGTTCAAATGTACTGCGGATCATCATTGGGACGGGACAGGGTGCATTTCAGACAATAGAACTTTCAACTGTGCAGCAAAACCTGCAAACTCTGAATGGAACACGGTTTCCAGCTATGCGCAGACATGGAACGGATCCTCATGGACACCGCCGGACAGCACTCCTTCATACAGTCTCACCGGCAGTTCTGATTCGTGCAGATACAAATGCTCAGCAGGTAATGCATGGAACGGATCTGAATGTGTCGCATCAAGCTGCAGCGGCAGTTTCCCTTACACCTACGGCTCTCTCTGCTGGTCCGAACCGACATCGACACCGATGACATGGTCAAATGCCGGCACTCACTGTTCTTCCATAGGAGGAAGACTGCCCACGATATCAGAGCTCAGGAAACTTATTAAAAACTGCCCTGCGACCCAGACAGGAGGATCGTGCGGAGTCACCGATACATGTCTTGCCGGAACCTGTTTTTCATCAGCCTGTGAACAGTGCACTGACGCGGATGACGGCAGATATTCCGTCTTCGGCGACAAGCAGTGGCTGTGGTCATCACAGGACAATTCTCTCTACACTGCAAATGCATGGTATGTTAATTTCAAAAGCGGCAGAGTTTACAACGGTGACAAGAACTATACTCCTGCAAACTATGATGTCCGCTGTGTAAAATGACCATCGGAGGTTCAATGCTGAAAAATCTTCTTATCATCGGGACCGGCGGATTCATCGGTGCAGTTTCCAGATACATTGCATTTCTTGCATTCGACAGATTCTATCACAAAACAGGTTTTCCCATCGGCACGCTTGCAGTGAATCTTATCGGATCGCTGATCATCGGGATCACTTTCGGATTATCAGTTAAATTCAACATTTTCAGCAGGCACGCTGTTTCCCATATGCTTTTTGTAACAGGATTTCTCGGCTCTTTTACAACATTTTCCACATTCAGTCAGGATAATCTAATTCTTCTGCTCGATAAAAACTATGGATTGTTTGCACTGAATATCTGCACAAGTGTCATTGCCGGCATACTTCTTGCCGCAGCCGGATACTTTGCCGTTACAGCCGCAGTTCAATAGACCTGTGAAACCCTGCTGCATCTAGTTTCCTTGAAACAGATCCCCATCTGTGATATATATGCATATTTTCATTCTAAATTAAGGAGAAAAATTAAGTTTTGTTTATGGGTCTTGTTATTTTAGCACTGTTTCTTTTTGGAACAGCTGTTGTTTTCAATATCTCATTAAGAAATCTCGTAAAAAAAAGAACTCAGGAACTTTATGAAGAGAAAAAGTTCCTTGACCATGTACTGAAAGCGACCAATACGAACATAAACATAACGGATGCCTGCTACAACCTCCGTTATGTAGATCTTAACTGGCAGAAAGTATACGGAGATCCGGCAGGAAGGAAGTGTTACGAATATTTCATGAAAAGGTCAACTCCATGCGAAATATGCGGTATGCCCGAAGCCATGGAGAAAAAGGAAACTGTGATCTATGAAGAAACCATGCCTTCAGAGAACGGCCGCATGGTGGAAGTCCACACGATCCCTTTTCAAAACTCCAAGGGGGAATGGCTTTTCGCCGAATTCAATGTTGACATCACAAGACGCAGAAAGGCTGAAGAGGCTTTGCAGACAGCCCAGAAACTCGAATCTCTGGGAATTCTTGCGGGAGGAATAGCTCACGATTTTAATAACCTTCTTGCAGGCATATTCGGGAATGTCAATCTGGCATCAGAACTTTCCGGGAATAGTGAAGCAAGAGAATATCTTGCAACTGCTTCAAATGCCATAGAAAGGGCACGAGGTCTGACAGGACAGCTCCTTACTTTTGCCAAAGGCGGAGAACCTGTCAAAAAACCAGGGAAACTTTCTCCATTCATTGAAAATACGGTCCTTTTTGCTTTGAGCGGTTCAAAGATATCATGCAGATTTGACATTCCTGGCGATCTCTGGTCCTGTGAATTTGACAGAAATCAGATAGGACAGGTCCTTGACAATCTGGTCATAAATGCAAAACAGGCAATGGCTGAGGGCGGTGAGATCGAAGTCTATGCACGGAACATATATCTGCCGGAACAGCCGGAAACTCAATGCGTACAGGGAAAATACATTAAAATCACAGTTACAGACCACGGAACAGGCATATCGAAAGAGATCATGCCAAAAATATTCGATCCTTTTTTCACTACAAAATCAAAAGGCGCAGGTCTCGGGCTTGCAACATCATATTCCATAGTTAAAAGGCACGGCGGATTCATAAAAGTCGAATCTGAACCCGGAGCAGGAAGCTCTTTTTCCGTTTTTCTCCCTGCCACATCGAAAACTCCCTGTACAGAATGCGAGAATCCTGAAAATAAGCATCAGGGTGCCGGAACATTTATTCTGATGGACGATCAGGAGATAATCAGACTTACGACAGGAAAAATGCTTGAATCGCTCGGATATTCGGTCATTTCAAAAACAGACGGAGCGTCCGTTTTAAAATATCTTGAGAACAATTGTGAAAATATAACAGGAATGATATTCGATCTGACAATTCCCGGCGGCATGGGAGGTCTTGAAACCATATCAAAGATCAGGGAGACAGATAAAAAGATCCCCGTTTTTGTCTCAAGCGGTTATGCGAATGATCCCGTGATGGCAGATCCCCGGAAATACGGCTTCACAGCGAGCATTGCAAAACCTTTTACAAGAGATGAGCTTCTGAAAATGCTAAATTTGTATATGCCGGATAAAAAGGATTAATGGCTTTCACCTGCCCTGATCATCTCATCAATTCAATGATCCACTTCATCGGGATGAGATATCCGATCCCCCAGCTTGTAAGATTTGCGGCATAAGAAACGGCAAACGGCTGCCATTTTTTCTCAGGTTTCAAAATTGCATAATAAATTCCGGCTTCAATAACCGGAATCAACAGCAGTTCCTTGAAATAAATATTGTCAATAAATTCAAGCCAGTAAGGCACATCAGATTTTAAAAGAATGACTGTGACCGGAAGAATTCCGATAAATAGCGGATGAGTAGCAACTTGACTCAGCAACCCTGAAATGACCGCTTTTTTTACCGGTTTTTTAAAAACTCTGCATGACAGAAACCAAACAACCGGCAGTTCCAGCACAATTGTCATGATGAATGCATAGGAATATATCGCGATCAGAATATCATATCTCAAAGCTGGCTCCTTAAAACCTAAATAATTAACAAACTGCACCCGTCTGAATTAGTTTTATTGGAAGTGTCCGGTTTTTCAGGCTCATTATCATTGTCAACTGATGATCCGCTTTCATCATTCTGATCTGTACCAGCGTCGTTATCATAAATCTCAATATCATCTTTCTGATCCTGATCATCCGTTACGGAATCATCCAGATCGCTGGAATCATCGTTTTCAGCGTCATTGCTTTCAGTATCATCATCACTGTAAGGAACAAATTTCATAGATTCGAACTCTTCCTGAGTCATAGTGACTTTGCTTTGAGCTGGACAGATTGCTGAATGTTCAGGAATAGTTATCCCTGCGAAATTGCTGCATTCAGGTCTATGTCCATCATAGTTTGAAAAAGCCTCATGGCAATGTGTAAAAGGAAAATCTTTGTACTGAAGATATTCGTAATATCCCGGCTCGACACATTCATCAAAATAATCATCAAAGTTAATCTTAACCACTTCTGTCAGTTTTTTTGAATCATCGAATTTGCCTCTAAAAACTTCACCGGCGACTTTGTCATAATCATAATACCCGTAAGGCCAATCGCAACCTTTTTTATCGCATTCCTCACAGCCTTCCTGAGATGTATCTTCCGCACAATATTCACAATCTTCACATCCGGGAAGAAGCCCGTATTCATCCTGAACAAGCATCCCGACATTAACTTTTTCAGGTTTTTCAGTGACTTTAAGCCAAAGCCGATAGGCGGTTACTTCTGTGTCAGCAAATAAAAAGTTCACAGAAAATATTAAGAAAAAAACCGCAAGAAGCTTTTTCATGGACTATTCCCCTGTAGCCTTGTCTATCTCTTTTTTCATTCTTTCTTCTTCTGCTTTAGCCTGATCGTCAAGGGCGTTTTTGAGCTTGTTGAGATCCCTGATATCAACTTTTTCCTTTTCGATCATCACTTCCCTTGATTCTTTAATGTCCTTATTGATGTTCTGTCCGGACTGGATCGAAACAAGGTAATAAATGATCGCAAGTGTACCAAGAAGCCCGAGAATAAGACCGATACTTTTCATTTTTCTCTCCTGAAAATGTTTAAGCCTTCAGAATTATAATTCAAACAGGTTTTTGTGCAATCTTTGACAAGCCTGCTCAATTTTCATAACATCAAAAAGATCTGTTTTTAAGGAGTCTGTCATGCTGATCGCTTCTATTGTGCTTATCATCGGTGTTGTAATTCTTGTCTGGAGCGCTGATAAATTCGTTGACGGGTCTGCCGCTGTCGCAGGCCATTTCGGAATGCCGTCACTTCTTATCGGTATGGTTATCGTAGGGTTCGGGACCTCCGCTCCCGAAATGATGGTCTCGGCTCTTGCATCAATGGAAGGCAACTCAGGCATTGCTCTGGGCAACGCTTACGGATCGAACATTACCAACATAGGTCTTATTCTCGGCGTATCCGCGATAATCGCACCTGTTGCATTTCACCTTTCAGTTATGCGTCTGGAACTGCCCATACTAACCGTTGTGAGCCTTATTGCCGCACTGGAAGTAGCCGACGGAGAGATCACAAGGATCGATGCCGCTATCCTGATACTTCTTTTTGTAATATATCTCATTTTTACAGTAAGAAATGCTCTCCGCGGCAGAAAAACAAAAGAATCTCAGGAAATAGAGAATGACATAAAGAAAATGCCGCTGAAAACGGCTGTCTTCTGGCTTTTCGCAGGTCTCGCACTTCTCATTGCAAGCTCAAGAATGCTTGTGTGGGGCGCCATTGAAATAGCACATGGACTCGGAATAAGCGATCTTATCATCGGACTCACTATCGTCGCTATCGGAACCTCTCTTCCTGAACTCGCATCGTCTATTGCCGCCGCAAGAAAAGGTGAGCATGACATCGCTCTGGGCAACATAATAGGTTCGAACCTTTTCAACACACTTATTGTCGTAGGGATTGCAGGTCTTATCGGACCCATGCAGGTTCAGCCTGAAGTTCTTCACCGCGACATGACCGTGATGATAATATTCACGGTCTCACTTTTCCTTTTCGGATACCGTTTCAGCAAAAAAAGCGGCCGGATAAACCGCTATGAAGGGACCACTCTTCTGCTTATGTATACAGCATACACGGTATATCTGGCAACAGGGGCTTTTTAACCTTTGACAATTAAAATCAAGAGTTATACTATTAATTAAACAGAGCGTTTTTTTGAGGTTAAGATGTTAACTCTATCGCTTATCCTTGTCGCATGCATGAACATTCTGGGCTGGAGCGCAGGCAGACTCATTGACAGTTCTATCGCACTTGCCAGACACTACAGAATGCCTCACCTTTTTGTGGGAATGATCATTGTAGGTTTCGGCACATCCATTCCTGAACTCATGGTCTCAAGCATTGCATCCTATGAAGGTTCTCCGGGAATAGCTCTAGGCAACATTTTCGGGTCCAATATCGCCAATATCGGCCTGATACTCGGAATAACAGCATTGACCGTTCCGGTAAAGATACATTCATACGCCATGCGGATAGAGCTTCCGATCCTTATCGCAGTGAGCCTGATAACAGGATATCTGATACTGGATGGACAGTTGTCAAGGATCGATTCAGGGATACTTCTTTCAATTTTTGCGATATATATGATATGGACTTTAAGTAATGCAATTCACAAAAGACACAAGATCGCAGAGTATCCGCCGGTTGTGAAAACTTCGGTAAAGATGTCGTTGAGAACGGCCGTCATGTGGATACTGATAGGCACAATACTTCTTTCAGTAAGTTCATACATCCTGGTGTGGGCGGCAATGGAAATAGCAAAAGGGCTCGGAATAGACGACCTTTATCTCGGGCTCACCATAGTTGCTGTCGGAACTTCAATTCCCGAACTTGCATCTTCAGTAGTGGCCGCTAAAAAGGGAGAACATGACATCGCCCTAGGAAATATCATCGGATCGAACCTTTTCAACACTCTCGCTGTCACCGGAGCCGCCGGAATGATAGGACCGATGTCCGTTCAGTCCATCATAATAAACCGGGACATCACTGTCATGATACTTTTCACCCTCTTCCTCGCCGCTTTCGGACTGCATTACGGAAAAAAGAGCAGCGGCATAACCGATTATGACGGCCTTATACTTTTCGGAGCATTTTCATTATATATCGTATATCTGGGATTTGCCGCTTTTAATTGAATATCATTGAACATCCGCCTGAACTTCCTTCATTTTCGTCCTCTGCAATTTCTTCAGGAACATCCGTTCCTTCATCAGAGACTTCATCATCAGGGATATCCTCAACAGCAGTCTCATAAAGGGTGAGCGTCGGGTCTCCGTAATAATGCATCATTATTTTATGCTCAAAGACCCTGACTCCGGGGTCTTTTCCTATTTCATTTCTTAGATCGGCAAGTACTTCCGCAGGCGGAATGCCGCGGAGTGCACGGTCGATAGTGTGAATTCCGATAAGGTCCAGAGTATAATCTTTATCACTCAGATCACTTTCAAGATCCTCGAACTTCGTATTATATGAAGGACTGTCAATGAAAGTTGAACTTATAACTCCGACGGAGGCTCCTTTTAAAAGCATGTCATGTGAAATATTTCCCGGAACAGTGACATCACCGACAAGACATGACAATGCTATTACAAACCCTGGTTCTTTTCCTGAAAACCCTTTAAAATCCCCTGTCTGGATCAAGGTTTTGCTGATGACTTCACTGTTTTCAGCAAGTTCATTTCCGTTTTCATCACCGGCCCATATTGTTCTTGCAACACTGTTAGACTGTCCGTGACCGCCCCAGAAGATCATTCCGTAACCGTTCTTTCCCCATTCACTGATAAGATTTTCATTGGTGAGAGGAATGTCTGTTTGATACTTTGTAGAGAAATGACCTTCAGTTTCATACATTCTTGTAAAAGTGACATCCTTGAAATCCGGCAGAATGTTCGCAATAAGCCATTCGCTGACATCCGATATCTCTCTATTTTCTTTTTTGACGTTTCCTAAGTTGTTATATCCGTCAAACCACACGAATGCCATGGGGAAAAGGATTCTTGTACGGTATTTTTTCTGATCGTCATTCTGGTTCATGTACTTTAAAGTGTGGTCAAGTATGGCATCCAGTTCGTCCGTATCATTAAAATATACAGGGATCCTGCCTGTTATAAAAGTATCTTCGAAACCTGCACATTCGTAACCGCCATCTCCGTAGTACTCATAGAAAAGATCATTGCCGTCACAATCCCCTTTATCTTCAGGAGACCTGTAGATCTGATCAGTAGGAATATATGAAAATCCGAGGCCTGCATAGTCTCCTCCGTCAGGACCCTGCGTGTATGCACTTAACATGGGAAGATCACCGAATCTGGGATTCGGATCACCGATCAGAAGCAGATATTTATATTCATTTTTCAAGGTTATCAGCCAGTCTTTTATTAACAGCGCCTTTTCCTGACCTTGCAGATCTTCACCGCCGAAATCATTTTCTGTCCCGACAGTTACAGAAAAACCCCGTTTCTTCTTTTCAGCAATGAATTCCGACAGCTTTTTTGATGTATTCTTTATATATTCTGTAGTCACTATCAGCAGAGATCTTTCTGAATTATCCACTGCGACCATTGAGCATCCGCCTGAACTTCCTTCATTTTCATCATCTGCAATTTCTTCAGGAACATCCGTTACTTCATCCGTTACTTCATCATCCGCAACATCAGGAACATCCTCAACAGCAGTGTCATAAAGGGTCAGTGTCGGATCTCCGAAATAATTCAGCATGTATTTTCCTGCATAGGATTCAATATCATTTGCAGTCCCGATCATATTTTTAGCTTCATACAAGGCTTTAGACGGATAGCCGCCTTCGATAACACTGTCAAAAAAGAAAACTCCGAGTGGATCAAGTCCAAAATATGTGTGATCCGGCTCACTTCCTTCAACAAGGAAAGTGCCTGACGGGGTCACGCTTGAAGAACCGATGACACCCACCGCACCACCGTTAAGAAGAAGAGCAAAAGCAAGATTATTATAAACATCGGCGCTTCCCACCTCACAGCTTGAAGCAAGCACGAAAGCTCTTTTATCATAAGGAAGTTCTTTTGTGCCGGGAGTCTGTATCAGAAGAGGGTTCTCAATTTCTTCACGGTCAGGAACCGCATCACCGTCTGTATCTTCCACCCAGACAGTCCTGGCGACCATTGTTTCCAGACCGTGACCCTGCCACCAGACAAGCCCGTATCCCTTGTTCCATTCATCTATGAGATTCTGTTCTGTGACAGGAATGTCGGTTTCATACTCTGATACAATGAGCCCTTCTTTTTCATATAGTCTTTTAAATCCGATGTCCTGATATTTCTTTTTCAGTCTGTTGTTGATATACCACTCCGATTCTGTCGCTCCGTCAATGCTTTCAAGGATCTTTGATGTTCCTAAAGTCTCGCCTTCGAAATAAAAGAATGTCGCCGGAAAAAGCATTTTCTTTCTGTAATCCGTTTCAGTATCTTTCTGGTTCATGTAGACGACCGCATTCTCCAGTATTGTATCAAGGGCATCGGTATCATTGTAATATACAGGGATCCTTCCTGTAAAAAGCTCCGCTTTGAAATCTATTCCTTCCTCGCCGTCATCAAGTTCATGCTCGCCGAATTTTCCGTTACCGTTCAAATCCCAGTTCCCTGTAAGATCAGCATAGAAATAATCGGTTTCAGCGCTTCTGCAGTCAACGGGGAAACCCCCGCAGTAATTTTCAGGAAAAGTATGTCTCGCCCACCCTTTCACCATCGGAATATCACCGTAAAGAGGGTTTGCATCACCGATCAGCAGAAGAAATGAATAGTCTTTGTGAACTTTTTTGAGCCACTCCCTTATGATCACCGCTCTATCCTGTCCTTTGACACCCTCACCGCCGTAATCCTTTTCCGTTGCCACAAGAACATCAAACCCTCTCGATTCCTTTTCTTTAATGAATCCTGAAAGTTTTTTCGAGGTGTTCTTTATCAGTTCGGTAGTTACGATTATAAGCGACCTGTCCGTATCATCTACTGCAACCATTGAGCATCCGCCTGAACTTTCTTCATTTTCATCATCTGCAGTTTCTTCAGGACCATCCGTTCCCTCATCAGAGACTTCATCATCAGGAACATCAGCAACGGCAGTGTCATAAAGGGTCAGTGTCGGGTCTCCGAAATAATTGAGCATATATTTGTGGTCAAGAACTCTTCCGGCCGGTTTTTTTCCGAACTCATACTTATAATCATAGAATATCTTTCCTGCATATCCTCCGTTTATCATGCCTTCAAAGAAAACCACACCTGCCGTATCTTCGCTCACTGTGGACAGATCCATTTCTGAAGAAAAGTCCGTCCATTTTGTTGAAGAAGGGTCTGTCACGCTTGATGCACTTATAATGCCTACGGCGGCACCGTCGGCAAGAAACTTGTGGGTGATGGATCCCGGGGCATCTATATTCCCGACAAGACAGCTTATTGCAACAACAAATCCGGGCTTCCCGACTGAAATGTCCTTTGAATCGCCTGATGTTATCATGTCATAGCTTGCCACCTCGTCGTTCTCACCCAGTTCATTGCCGTTTACATCATCAAGCCACACAGTCCTTGCAACGCCTGTCGGCATTCCGTGACCGCCCCAGAATATCATTCCGTAACCATTCTTCCATTCATCGACAATATTCTCCCTGTTCAGCGGCCTTTCAAATTCGTAAAGGCTCGGATAATGACCTTCAGCTTCATAAAGCCTTGTGTAACTTATATCGCTGTGATCTTTAAGAACATTCCTGATAAACCACTCGCTCGTTTCAGCAGTCTCCTTGTTCTCATGCATCGTCTGAAAGACTTTATATCCGTCGAACCAGATGAATGACATGGGGAACAGCATTCTTTTTCTGTACTGGATCTCATCTCCGTTCATTTTCATATAACTGACAACATGTCCAAGTGTAGCATCAAGCTCATCGACATCACCGAAATACACAGGGATCCTGCCTGCATACATTTCAGCATTGAAATCTATCCCGCCGGCCTCAAGGTCCATCGGCGCCTGACCTGCAACACCGTCTTCATTCAGATCGAACTCTCCGCTGAGATCGGAATAGTAGTAATCAGTAGGTATTTTTGTGCATGAATAACCCGCATCGGCACAGGGATCTGCCGCATCAGGGCCGCCAGGCATTGTGATCACCATGGGCACATCACCCATTTTGGGATTGGGATCACCGATAAGCAGTAAAAAAGGATATCCCGCACCGTTTTCCTTGAGCCAGGACCTGATCAGCACCGCTTTTTCATATCCTTTCACATCTTTACCGCCGAAATCCTTTTCTGTAGCGACCTTTACTGAAAAACCCCTTTTCTCCTTTTCAGTTATAAATTCATCCAGTTTTGAAGAATTCAGTCTTATGTTCTCGGTTGTAACGATTACAAGTCCCTTTTCAACCTCCTCAGCCTGTACCGCCCTGAGAAAATAGAATCCGAGTAACACAAGCAGTCCGATCACGGTCAGTACTATTTTTAACAAGTCGGTTTTCATAGGGACCTCCTTTACATCTCTGTGTTATCGAACTCTTCGCAGTCAGCGGCAGGAGTATAATCTGATGATGTATAGCTTGCGCAGTAGCACAGTTCCGATGCATCTTCAACTCCATTGGACTCAAGAAGATAGCTTTCATCGTCGTCAAGAGCCGCATTTACAGCTCCCTGAAATATTTCGCCTTGTGCAAATTCGACATTGTTTTTGAAACACAGGAACATCTTTGAAGCCGGCGTCTTGGCAGGAGCGGCAATGATGCAGACTTTCTGAAGGGTTTTTCCCGTTATCTGCTTTTCTTCAACACTATAGACAACCGTTGCGGCACTCTCATGACCGAGAACATCTTCAATGTAAAGGCTTTCCTGCCCATCCGCCAAGGCATCTTTCAGAAGCGATTCAGGTACTATCGCCTGAAAATATTTATACTTGTAATGTGTCTGCCCGGTAATTAACTGAATATCTCCTGCAGAATCTATGGTTATCACATCTTTTACAGAGTCGTTGGCTTTCTGGATCTGGAAAAGGCTGTCCAGAGACACTGAGCTCTCTCCCAGTTTCAATTCTGACTGACCGATCGTGGATGTGTCACCCTGCGCAGGATTTATTTTACCCTTAACTTTCATTATTCCGTATTTTTCCGAAACAGGTGTCATGAAACCTTCCGGCATTTCGCAGTCGAACTGTGTTACATCCTTTACCATTTCCGCTTCATACTCATCTTTAGTTAAAGTCTCTCCGTCAATAGAGAACGAGCAGAATTCACCGTCATATTCAGTGAGATTTTTTGTCACTTCAGAACTGAGCTCTGTCGTAACTTCCACATTTCCCCATGCAAGCATCGCTTCGCCCGCTTTGAAATCAGTGTTGGAACTGCTGTTGATGAAGTATTTTGATCTGTTTTCCACAGGAGACATCCCTTTAAGACATCTTCTGTATACTCTTGAGCCGTCAGCCCTTGCCTTTAAATAGTATTTGTTTATGTTAACTCCTGCTTCCGCATCCGAGGAACTGAACTCTCTTATGTTGTTTTTCTTCAATTCCTTCAACTTGTCGACATTGAATGCATTAATAAAAACATAATATGTCTGCAATCCGTTCTCCTGAGCAACGCCGCCTGCAGAAATAACCGCAACAACAGTCTTTCCTCTCTGGTTTTCCGGTGCGGTTTCAGGATATGTATAGGTATAAGATGTCGGGATATCGTTCAATGTAAGATCGAGATCCCCCATTTTCAAAGTCAGTTCCATTGAACCTTTCTGTTCATCTTCGGTATTTATAACCTCATAATCATTTATATACCCTTTGAAGGTATACTGGACATTCAGCGGATCACTGAAAAAATCATCCCCCGGCTTATTCGGAACAGGTTCATCGGCATCGCTGACATCTTCATCCGGTTCATCCTCTGTTTCTGCAGCATCCTCATCGCTTTGAGATTCACTGTCATTTTTCTGCGGATCATCTCCGCCGCAGCCTGACATAAAAAAAACGACCAGAAGAACAATCATCATCAAATTTAACTTTTTCATGACACCCTCCTTTAAATCAATAACTAACCGAACGCTCGGTCAGTTTTAGCAAAGAATGTGCCTGAGTTTTATTCATTAATAGTTTCAAGCCCTTATGCCGCTATCTTTACTTTCGGAAGTTTTCGAGCATACTTTAACCGGGCTAAAAAAGGATGCAATATGATTCGCAGGATCTCAGAAAAGGACGGAAGGCTCAGCAAAGGACGGGAAATGCGTGAAAAGATACTTCACTGCGTCCTTGAGATCGCCGGAAAGAAAGGGTTTTCCGCTCTGACTGCGAGCACGCTGTCCGGAAAGATCGGCATCTCAAAAGCAAACCTGTTCCACCATTTCAGGAATATGTCCGAGATAAGAGTTGAAGCCTGCCTTTATTTCCTGAAAATAATCAGACCCAAAGCCATTGAGGAAAAGGAATATGACGACCCGCGCACATATTTAATAGAGCTCATGCAGGGGATCTCGGTATTTCTCGAAACCAATTCTGACATAGTCAAGGGTTACCACATAATATGCGACAACGAAGCCAGATCAAATGAAGAGTTCATGAGACTTATTGATACAACCGTTCAGAACAACAAAGGAATGGTCAAAAGTAAACTCTGCAAGATCATGAATCTTGACGAAAACGATCCTGAAACCGAAAAAGTCCTTTTCTGCCTTGACATCGCAAGAGAGGGTTACATAGTTTACCTCAACGACAGCTTCATGAAAGATAAAGTGCTTGAATCATGGAACACGCTTGTTGACATAATGCTTGAAAAGTTAAGGTAATTCCCTAAACTGACATGTCAGTCTATTTTTTTTGACAATCCGTTTTTTCTATGCTAACTTGAAATGCAAATTTATCTTGTGGGAGGGATAAATGTCAGTAAATTATGTACCGGCGGACACTGTTGAAACAAAGTTCCTTAGATTTAATTTTCCGCAAGGGAGGGCAAGGTTCATGGTTGAAAAGAACTGGAAAAATGAACTCAAAAAAGCGATAGAGGACGGATCGATCGATGCCGAGATCACTTACATTTTTGATGCTCTGGCAAGGAACGAGTTCTCTTTCGATCTGGGACCGCATGACAAAAATAAACCCTATACCCTTTTCTTTGATGCTGCGGCCAAGGGAAAGACCGACATCGTGAAATTCCTTGTGAAAAAAGGGCTCGTGGATGTCAATTTCAAGGACAAAAAAGGGTGGACTGCAATGGATTACGCACAGAAAACAAGGCGTTACGATGTCATTCACTATCTTGTAGAGGCAGGCTCGATCCATTAGTTCAAAACTAGTTGTCTTTTAATCTCTTTACAGTAAAATCTTTCTGTTATTCACTTGTTTTTTTTAAACCATGAAAATCATTCTGGCCGTACTGACGCTGTTTTTTATCACCTCATGCTCTGAAGAAAAGAACCGTCCTGTCAATGACAGCAGCAACCCGGCTGACGATGACACAGCCGCAGTGACAGATGAAGACGCCGTCATTGAAACTGATGATGATGAACTTACCGATGAAGGTCCTGATGAAATGCCGGATGGACTTTTTGATGAAGATGCCGGAATTAATGATGAAGATGCTGATGCTGACCAGTCCGGATGGGTCCCTGTCTCATCCCACCGTGAGGAAAAAGGAAAATATATCATCGTCTGGCTTACAGGCACTCCCTACGAAATGGGCTATCAGCACGGAATGCTTTTGAAGAGCGAACTTCAGAACGGATTACAGAATTCTGAATATATTAAAGATCTTAAGTGGCAGATATCTCTTGCATCGTATGCAAAACTTGATGACATTGCCAAGAATAACAGTTACGCTGACATTGTTCAGGAATGTGAAGGCATGGTTGCCGCCGCCGGTGATGTCGGATGGACCATGGAGATATGCCTTGTCGCTAATTTCGGGGATGTAATGGTTGAATGGCTCGACACAGTTGTTCCGGCCTACAAATCGGTTAAAAGACCGGGATGCTCTCAGCTGATCGTGAGCGGAGATGCGACTGTTGACGGCAGAACCTATCACGGAAGGCTGCTTGACTGGGATGAAGTTGATTTTCTTTTGTGGTACCCTGTAATATTTGTAAGACAGCCCATAGACGGAATTCCGCATGTCTATATCGGTTTTCCGGGGAATCTCAGCCCCTATTCAGGAATGAATATTGCAGGAATATCAGGGGCTTCCAACGAATCAGACCCGTTCAACACAGATCAGCAGAGCCTTACCGGCAGAAGTCATGTCCAGATGCTAGGGCAACTGTTGAAAAAAGTATCATCGCTTACCGAAGCCGATCAGTTCATCCGTGACCAGAAACATATGAGCGTGGAGCAGTTCGGGATATCCGATGCAAAGGCCGGAATGGGTGCAAACTTTGAAATGACAGCATCAGCTGTTGCCAGAAGAGGCATGAATAGAGGCGCGGTGTGGCTCACCAACCATTTTGTCGATCCTTCAACAGCGGACCTTGATGCAGATCCGGCAGGAAGTTCATCACTTAAAAGGTTCAAACGGCTTGAACAGCTTCTGACCCCCGAAAGCGGATATTCAGTCCACGGAACGCTCAACCCTCAGGAAATAGTAAAAATATTAAGAGACCGCATTGACCCTGACACAATGATCGAAAGCCCTCTCGGAACTCTTGATGATGACAGTTCACTGGCGACCAACGGCGCAATATACGCAATAGTTTTCGATCCCGGCAGCCTTCATTTCTGGGTCGCGTCCGGAGAAATACCTGTTCCTGAACAGACATTTACAGGTTTTTCGCTCGGAGAACTTCTCGACCTGCCCGGAGCGACACCTGTCGACCCTGAATTTATTGAATGATCACGGCTACTTGATCTTTTCTTCGATAATACCGCCGCCTATCAGGATATCACCATCATAAAGAGCAACCGCCTGCCCAGGTGTTATAGACAGCTGAGGTTCGTCAAAGATTATTTTTATATTATTTTCATCGACCATCGTCACAGTAGCCGGAGCTTCCTTGTGTTTCTGTCTGATCCTTGCGAAAGCTCTGAACTCATTATCCGGTTTTTGAGGTATCAGAAGGTTAAAAGACGATGCGGTCAGTCCCTTTGAGAAAAGATGCTCTTTATCGGTGACCACCACTCTGTTCTTTTTCGGGTCCACCATTAGTACATAAAGAGGAGTTTCATTGCTGATGCCGAGCCCTTTTCTCTGCCCGACAGTATAATGGACTATGCCTTTGTGACGGCCCAGCACTCTGCCGGATTCATCAACAATATCACCTTCTTTCAAGTTATCATTTGCAAAAAGCTGTGAATAATCGCCTCCGGCTATGAAATCCTGGCTTTCAGGTCTTTCGGCAACCTCAAGTCCTATGCGCCTTGCCTCTTCCCGCACCATCGGTTTTGTCATTTCGCCAAGAGGAAAGATTATTTTTCCAAGAAGTTCCCTTCTGAGCCCCTGAAGAAAGTATGTCTGGTCTTTAGAGCCGTCAAGCGCCTTTTTTATAAAAAAATTACCGTCTTCTTCGACGATCCTTGCATAATGACCTGTGGCAAAATAATCAAATTCAAGTCCGGAAAGTCTCGCTTTTTCGAGAAGAAATCCGAATTTCATGCGGTAATTGCACATCACACACGGGTTCGGAGTGCGTCCGGCAAGATATTCCCGCCTGAAATACTGAATGACCTCTTCCTGATACTCCTTTTTCAGGTCAAAAACCCTGTATGGAACTCCCAGTTTTTCAGATATCTTGGCCGCAGTCTCTATCTCTTCGTCCTCACCAGGGCCGTAACATGCGTGTTTAGGCCCCTCCTCAAGTTTCATCGAACCGTCCCATATCGACATGGTGATGCCTGTAACATCATATCCCTGCCTGACAAGGATAGCCGCCGCAACAGCCGAATCCACTCCGCCGCTCAGACCGACAGCGGCTTTTTTTCTGATCTGTGTCATTTTAAACCCTGAAAAAACATGAAAAAACCACTTTTTGAGGATACTTCCAGGTACATTAAAATCAAGTCTCTTCACTAATATACATTAAATATTTGATTTTAGTGTAACTAAAAGATAGATTCTTCTGTCATAAATCCAGCTGAACAGTAGTTCGTGGCGTTTTGTGACAAGCTGGTTAAAGGGAAAATGAATATAATAAAGATTTTCAGAATACTCATCAGAGCGACTGCCATACTGTTGTGGACTCTTTTTCTGCAGAATGTTTTCATAGACATTCCAAGACTTTTCACAAAAAAGAGAAGATTTCCTAATGTAATTCATGTCTGGGGAAAAGGTCTTGCATGGCTTATGGGAATAAAAATACACCGTAAAAACGAACTTCCGCTACCGATGGGGGAAGTGATAATATCCAACCACATGGGGTTCATGGATGTTCCCATAATGTCAAGCATATTTCCTGCAGTCTACATGATAAAGGCTGAAGCAAAAAAGCCGTTCTATTTCGGTCCGGCGCTCGGCAGGGAAGGTCACTTCTTCGTTGACAGGGAAGATAAGACATCTTTAAGAAAAGCCGCTGCAAACCTCCTGAAATTCTCGAATGATTTCTGCAGGATAATAATATTTCCTGAAGGCAAGGCATCTCCTGACGCTCAAAGGCTGCCTTTCAAAGTGGGTGCGTTCGCAATGGCAAAAAAACTTGATAAGACAGTTCAGGCATGTGTCATTGACTATCTTCCACAGAGGTCTTTGCATAAATGGGATGTGAAGAAAAAAGCGATCCCTCAGCTGATAGAACTTCTGGGAAAGAAAAGTATCGATGTAAGCGTTGAGTTCTTCCCGGCTGAAAAAGTTACTGTCGATCCCAAAGAATACGCCGTAATATGGCACGATAGAATTGAAAACAGACTTATTGAATACGATTCAGAGAAGAAATGATCGAAGTTGCAGGAAAAAAAATAGAGGCCGTTGTGTTTGATTTCGACGGAACACTTTACGAGAACGGTTTTTTCTTCAAGTTCATCTTTCTTGTCTACAACATACTCCATTTCAAAATATTCTTTTCACACAGAAAGATCATAAACGATCTCAGAGGCAACGATTTCGGAACCCCTGAGAACTATAGCAGACGGGTTTTCGGGGAAATGGCTGCAAAAACCGGAAAAAGCCTTGAATCGATACAGAACTGGTATTACAAAATATTCAAAAGAACATTCTGTGTTATCCTGAAAAAATACTGCCGGCCGAGAAAAAATTTCAATGACCTGTGCATTTATTTAAAAAAGAATCAGATCAGGACAGCCATATTTTCAGATTACGGCTTTATCGGAAGCAGACTGGAAGCTCTTGAAATAGAGCTTGACTGTTTCGATCTCCTTGTTTCAGGAGAGACGGAAGGTGTTCTTAAACCAAGTTCAAGACCTCTGCTCAAGATCGCTAAGCATTTCGGTATCGAACCCGAAAGAATGCTTGTCATCGGAGACCGTGCCGATACAGACGGCATCGCCGCGGCAAATGCAGGAATGAATTACTACATTATCAGAAAAAGATCGGCTGGCGGAAATATTGTCAGCTGGAACAGACTTCTAAAAATATTGATGAATGATAAAACAGACAAGGAGACAGCCTGATGAAAAGGTATGACATCGCGGTTATCGGAATGGGAGGCATTTTTCCCGGTTCCAGCAATGTGGAGGAATACTGGAAAAATGTGCTCAGCGGAAAGACTTTCATTACCGATATGCCGAAAAAATACTGGAGGGTCGAAAGCTACTTCAGCAATGATATGTCAAAAGATGACAAATCCTATACGAAGAAAGGATCTTTCATTGACGGTTTTGAATTCCCTTTCAACAAGTACAAATTTCCGCCTAACACTATGAAAGGGGTCGATCCTGCACAGCTGATCGCCCTTGAATCGGCAAGGGAAGCTCTTGAGGATGCCGGAATAAAGCCGCACAGCAAAGCTCTTGATGAAGCTGTGACGATCCTCGGGGTCAGCGGAGTCGATGATTATGCTCATGCCTGTGCTTATCTGAGGAGGAACCATTACTTCGACAGATTGAAAAAACAGCTGCGCGAAAAAGGTGTTTCTGAAAAACAGATAGAAGCTCTTTCAAAACAGTTCGATGAAGAAGTGGCAAAAAGACATTCTGTAAAAATGTCACTTCTTGCTGTCGGAGTAATTCCTTCAGCGCTTTCGAACAGAGTTGCACAGGTTTTCGGCGCAAAAGGTTACAACATGACCGTGGATGCCGCATGTGCATCATCTTTCGGTGCTCTGGAAACGGCATGCCACGCTTTGATGGCGGGAGATGCCAAGATAGCGATAACAGGCGGAGTTGATCTCGGTGTAAACCCTGCGATCTACATAGGTTTCAGCAGAGTCGAGGGATTAAGCTTCTCAGGAATATCAAATCCTTTTGACCACAAGGCTGACGGTCTTATCATTGGAGAAGGCGGCGGGGTCGTAATACTGAAAAGGCTTGAAGACGCCCTTGCAGACGGAGACAGGATACACGCTATAATCCGCGGAATGGGAAGTTCCAGCGACGGAGCAGGTCAGGCTATATACAGTCCGTCGGTCGAAGGCAGGGCGAGAGCATTTAAAAAGGCTCTTCAGAGAGCCGATGTGTCAGCTTCAGATGTTCAGTTCATTGAAGCTCACGCCACTTCAACAGTTGTAGGCGATGCAAACGAATATGAAGCCATATCAGCGGCTTATGCAGAAGGAAGGGAAAAGAATAATCCTCTTTATCTGGGCAGCGTAAAATATCAGATCGGACACCTTAAGGCCGCGGCGGGCGTTGCAGGACTTATCAAGACGATCAAAGGCATGGAGACCGGAATAATCCCCCATATGCCTCTATTTGAAAAACTGACGCCCAATGTCAGCAACCCTGTTGATTCATTTGTAATTCCGGTAAAACCTGTAAAATGGGAACAGAATAAAGAAGGAAAACGGATAGCGGCGGTCACTTCGAGCGGATTCGGAGGCTGCAATTATCATGTCATTCTTGAACACGGAGATCACTATATTCCCGTAAACAAAAGAAAGAAAATAGACCGTGATATAGCCATCGTCGGAGTTACCTGCAGAATGGCCGGTGCGGAAGATGTAGATTCGTTCTGGGACAATGTCACAGCAGGAAAGAATGTTTTCACCAAGGCTGACACAGAGGAATTGAAATGGAAATACCATGTTGATTTCGGACCTGAGAACGAAAGGATCCACACAAGAGTGATCTCAAAGCTCAAACCCTACAACATAGATTACTTGAAATACAAGATCCTTCCGAAATCGGTGTCCCAGATATCACCGACACAGTTCCTCGGTCTTGATCTTGCAGGAAGACTTCTTGAAAAACGCGGCCTTAAAATAACTGAACCGAAAAATATCGGTGTCAGCATCGGAACCATTCATGACGATTCGTTCCCGGATGTATTCGATCCGATGGTCACGGATGACTATGCAGCCGCGGTACTTGACACTTCTGAAGCTAAGATCATAAAGAACGACCTTCTCATGTCAGCTCTTGCCGACACAAAAAAAGAGATATCATCGGTAACTCCTCCTGTGACAGAACACACACTTCCGGGATGGATGGGAAATATCGTTGCAGGAAGGATGGCCAACAAGCTGAACCTTCAGGGACCCAACATGATCGTGGATTCAGCATGTTCATCAGGTCTCAGCGCTCTTATTCCGGCAGTCTATCAGCTCGCTTTCGGTGATGTTGATATGATGATAAGCGGCGGTCTGAACAGACAGACAAGCGATGTTTTCACTTCAGGAGTCAGTGCGATAGGCGCCATTGCAAAAGAAGACGCAAAACCTTTTGACGAAGAAGGAGCGGGATATGTGATCGGTGAAGGCGGAGTTCTCTACCTTCTCAAGAGACTTGAAGATGCAAAAAAGGATGGTGACGACATATTTGCAGTCATACATTCAGTCCATGGAAGTTCAGAAGCGGAATCAAAATCAATGATGGCCCCTTCTGAGATAGCAGTCCGCAGAGCGATCAGTTTGTCACTGAAAAACGCATCAATAGATAAATCCAGAATAGGCGTTGTTGACACACACGGTTCCGCAAACAAGGCGAGCGATGTCATCGAGGCTATCAGCGTCGCTCATGAAGTCGGCCAGAATAAAGGCGGACACCCTGTCAGCATAACCGCGATAAAAAGTCATATCGGACATCTTTACGGCGGATCCGGCGCTTCTTCAATGCTGAGCGTTATACAGACTCTCAGGACCAAAAAGGTTCCCGGGATCAGGAATCTGAAAAACATCAGACCTGAGATCAGCGATGTGCTTGATAAAGCCGCCCCCGTTAAAAAGACAATGCCTCTGCCCGATGGCTACGATGCAGGAGCCGTTCTTTCACTAGGACTTGGAGGGACCAATTATTTTGCAATCGTATCATTGGATGGGAAAACAGATAGATCAGGAGAGAAAATGGCTGAAAAAGTAATAGAACCGGTCCAGCTGTCAAAAAGGACCGATGGAGATTCTAATATATTTACAGGAAGCTCAAGGAACGCTCAGACACTCAGCGGAACGATTTCAGAATGTCTCAATGCAGGAGCTGTAAGTTCCGGCGAATTCAAGAGCGATCATGCTGTACGTTTTGCAATGACCTACAAAAACGACCCTGACCTTTCGCTCAAGTTAAAATCCATTCAGAAATTCATTTCACTCGGACACGATCTCCTTCCGCTTGAAAATCAGGGAATATATGTCTATTCGAATGTCAGTGAAAATGAAAAGCTCGCCTTCTGTTTCCCGGGACAGGGAACTCATTATATTTCGATGGGAAGATTCCTTTACGATTCAAATCAGACATTCAAGGATGTCATCAATGAAGTGAACGAACTGGCAAGATCACAGATGGATTTTGATCTTGTCGCTCACATATATGGAGAAACAGGGAACAGCGAAATAGAAAAAAGGCTCGGAACTCTTACCGGAGCTCAGGTCTCTCTTTTTGCTGTTGAACTCGGTCTTGCAAAAGTGCTTGAAGAAAAAGGGATAATACCTGATGTGCTTGTAGGGCACAGTTTCGGTGAGATATCGGCTCTTACATTTGCGGGTGTCTGGGACATCCCTACAGCATTCAAAGCGGTCAAGGCAAGAATTGAAGCCGCAGAGTTTGCAAAAAATTCCTGCAGTTTCCCTCTCGGCATGATGAGCATCGTCTGCTCGGAAGAAAAAAGGGACAGACTTCTGAACCTTGCCGGAGACAACCTTGTTCTCACAAATATCAATGCACCCGGCAGATATGTCCTTTCCGGTGAGCTTGAACTTGTCAAAAAGACAGTTGAACTCGCTGAATCGTTCGGTCTTGAAGCAAGACTTCTACCGATCGGAAGCGCATTCCACTCAAGATTCATGGAACCTGCAAAAGAAAAGTTCAGAAGCGCTCTTTCAAAACTTCCGGCCGGAAACCCGAAATATGACATACTCTCAACAGTGACAGGCGAATACATTCCACGGAAACTTGATCCTGAAAAGATCGCCGCTCACCTTTCAATGCAGCTTACGACAAGGCTGAATCTGCCAAGAGAGATAGACAGGCTTTATAGCGAAGGTGTAAAACACTATCTTGAAGTAGGTCCGGGCTGGTCAATGACAAAAATGATATCCGACATACTTAAAGACAGGGATTTCAAAGCTGTTCCGACAATGCATCCCAAGATCGGTGATGCCGAAGTGTTCACCCGTGCGATGGCATTCCTTACTATCACCGGGCATGCGAACAGTCAGACCCAGAAAAGAAGGATATCGGATTTCATCTCTCCGGATATGCTTAATTTCATAAAAACGAACTCGCCTGAAACATTTGAGACACTTGTAAATCTTCACTCAAAGTTTGTAAAAACCTTTGAAGAGACCAGCAAGATTGAAAACAGTCCGACCAGTCAGACCAGTCCTACAAGTCAGACAAGTCCTACAAGTCAGACAAGTCAGACAAGTCAGACAAGTCAGACAGATCCAATCTCTTCTTCCGACTACGACTGGGAAGGCCGCATCAAGCAGGAACTTGCAAAGATGACCGGATATCCGCTTGACATGCTTGAAAGCGGACTTGACCTTGAAGCCGATCTCGGAATTGATTCCATTCAGAGAGCCGAACTGTGGGTCAACCTCAGCAAGGAGTTCAACATTCCTGATACTGCAAGACCCAAAGCACCGGTTAAAACAATAACAGGCCTCGCAAAAGCGTTCGCTGAAGCCAGCGGCGGCGTGTCCGCCGAAGCTCCGGCGAAGGTGGATCAGACATCTCAGACTGAAGAAAAAAAAAAAGACTTTGAATACGAAATAACATCTGACAAGCCTTCTCTCTGGGGGCTTTTTGCAAGAAACTGGGAATTTGCAAAAACTACCGACCTCGAAGATTTCAAATGCAGCAGCGTTCTTGTCTTTACTCATAAAAAGGAAGACTCGGCAGATCTAAAGAACGGTCTTAAAAAACTCGGTATCGAGTGTACAGTGAAAACTCCTGCTGAATTTCTTAAAAAAGATGCGGATAAAGCTCAGAAACTTATAAAAGAATGTGACACCATCGTTTACACAGCTCATTCAGAACTTGTAAAAATGAAAGCCGGGAAAAAGTCCTATGACGAGTTCTATTCATTGACCTCTGAACTTTTTGAGCTTTTCAGGTCCATTTACGGAATTCTTGGCAGCGATCCGAAAAGAGTGATCGTTCCCATTGCAAAGAACAGTGCTTTTGAAAGCAGACCCGTTACTGCAGGCATATTTGCATCATTCCCGAGCGGCTTTTTCAGAAGCCTTCAGAACGAGCTTCCTCAGAGCAGGATAATGCTCATTAATTCTGATGTTGACAGCTGGAATGATACGATACTCAGGAATACGGGAATACAGTTCTCCGGTTTTGAGACAGGTTTTATAAACAATGCTCCCGTCAAAGCTGCCGTTTCAAAGGTCATGGACCCTGTCAGCCTCACCTATCAGCTCGGCAAGGATGACCTTGTCCTTGTTACAGGAGGAGCACGCGGCATAGTGTTCGAATGTGTCGCCGCACTTGCTTCAAAGACAGGATGCAGACTGCTTCTTACCGGAAGAACGCCTCTTCCGGGCAATGAAATAGAAGGCATATCAATGAACAGGGACGATATGACAGCTTCAATAAGAGATCTCGAAATGAAGCTTGTGAAAGAGCGGAAGCTCTCCTTGAAAGATGCAAAAAAGGAAGCGGCATCGCTAAAAAGCGCATGGGAAGTCAGCGACAATCTGAAAAGACTGAAAGATAACGGTATCTCTGCAAGATACGAACAGTGCGATGTATCAGATCAGAAAGCTCTCGCATCACTCGTGTCAAAGCTTGAAAAAGAAGGATTGACAGTAAGTGCGGTGGTGCACGGTGCGGGTGTCCAGAGATCAAAAATGCTTCCCGATCTCGACATGTCCGACATTCAGAAAACAATAGAGACAAAAATGAATCCCGTTTTTGCAATGATGGAAGTTCTTGACTGGAAAAAAATAAGATTTTTCAACTCATTCACTTCGATCGCAGGACTTTTCGGCAATGCGGGCCAGACAGATTACGCTTTTGCAAATGACATGCTTGCCGAGATCACGATAGGATTAAAGGCCCGGTATCCCCATATTCAGGTATCGGCAGTTGACTGGACTGCATGGAGCGGAACGGGAATGGTGTCAAAGGAAGAGGCTAAAAGATTTGCCGATGCAGGACTTGTGCCGATAGATATAAAAAACGGCGTGATGATGTTCCTCAAAGCGGCTGGAGATTTTACACATACAAGATTCGCCGTGTTCAATGAAAACGCGGCATTTGCAAAAAACACTGTAACCCCCCACTCTCTTGCATCAACTCCATTCAAAACGCTTTCAGAGACCCATAGCGAGCCCATGAAAGTTAATTTCTCGCTTAAAAGGGATGCTTATCTTCATCAGCATGTTGTGAACGGCGCACCTGTCGTTCCCGGAACTTTTGTTTCCGAGATATTTGCGGAGAATATACTTCACAAAGGCTCCACGATAAGCGGTTTGAAATTCAGAAGGCCTCTTGCCGTGAACAGCGATCATTTCAACATTGATATCGTGCAGAGCGGGGAAAGGATGTATATCGTTCCTTCTGACAGACCTCCGCTTGAAGGAAAAGGACTTGAAAATCTGAGTTATTCATCCTGCAATGTTAAAACGGGAAGCCGTGCCAAAGCCCCCGACTGGATAGATTTCGATGCTGACAAAATAGGTAAAAAATTCGCAGGGAAAGGGGAAAAGAACGAATTCTACAGATATCTTGATGAAAAGTTCTCCCATGCCCTTAAGACAGGACCTGTGTTCAGAGGGATCGTCTCGACAGTCGAGGATGAAGGCATATACTACAGTCTTGTATCGCTTACAAAAGACGCTGTCGCATGGTTCGATCTCCCGGGAGATTTCAAGTTCAATCCTGTCCTTGCCGATATGGCCGTTCAGGTTGCAAGTGCATGGAACATGAAAAAGCTCGATGTCATGGCGATACCGGCAGAAATAGCGTCTTTCAACATATTCTCAAGATCATCCGCCACAGATTCGGTTGTCGTGTGCAGAGCTGTCGAGATGACTCCCGGACAATCGACTTTCGATGTAGCCGTATATGAAAAGGACGGAAAACTTATATTCACGATGGAAAAACTTCTTCTTAAAACTATTGCAGGGTTAAAAAATTGAAAAAATACGATGTAACATTTATCGGTTCAGGGCTCGGAGCTCTGACTTGTGCGCTTGAACTTTCCAGGAACGGGTACAAGGTCTGCGTACTTGAAAAACACCATATCCCCGGCGGGTATGCACACAGTTTCACAAGGAAGGGGTTTGAATTTGATGTTTCTCTTCACCATATCGGCGGACTGTCCAGAGGTAAATCGATCCACGGCGTACTGAAAACCCTCGGCGTGCTTGAAAGAATAAAATACCATCCTAAAAAGAATATCATGTGTGTCCGTTTTCCCGATGGAGAAAAGACAATATCGAACAAGATAGGGGCATTTGAGAAATTCCTTATCGCTGAGTTCCCGCACGAAAAAGAGAACATACCTCTTCTGATAAAGCACCTGAAAGCCCTCAGGTGGCACATAATCGGCGGATGGATCGATCCCGACTTCGATGTTCCGATGGAAAAACTGCTGACCAAGGACTATCTTGATAAAACATTCTATGAACTGCTTCACGCGTTCACTCAGGATGAAAAGCTCATTGCATATTTCAGCCAGTTCTGGATGCTGATAGGACTTCCCCCGAAACTTGTTAACGCCACTTTTTCCACCTGTGTGTGCAACAGTCATTTCTTTGAAGAGACTTACGACATCGAAGGCGGCGGAAGAGCGCTTGCATCGGCTTTTGTGAAATGCCTCAACGAAACCGGCTCAGACTGTTTCTGCAACAGTGAAGTGACAGAGATAATGGTTGAGAACGGAAAAGCGGCAGGTGTAATTCTCAAGGACGGAACTATGATCAGGTCGGATATCGTAATATCCAATGCCGATCCGTATCAGACATTCCTAAAACTTGTAAAAAAAGACTATACCAGCGACCTTTTCAGGTTCCGTCTTGAAAAAATGGAAAAATCGATCTCTCTTTACAGTATGTACATCGGACTTGACTGCAAGCCTTCATCGCTCGGGATCCCTGATACCACCTACTTCTACAACCATTCATTCGAACCTCTCAAAGCATATTCGAATGTGGTGAAAGGGAACATTGAGCAGACCGACTGGTGCTGTTCGAGCTATGAAAGCTCCCTTATAAACAAAGCGCCTGAGGGATGTTACACTATCACAATAGTCGAGCCGGCAATGACCGACGACTGGCTGGAACTTGATAAAGATGCTTACAGAACCAAGAAACAGGAGGTTCAGAAAAAACTTCTTGATAAGCACAATGAGAGATTTCCAGGGCTCAAGGACCATATAAAAGTTATTGAGTTCGCCACTCCGAGAACCATGAACAGATACACTTTCAATACAGGCGGCAGCGTATACGGGCTTGCACAGACTGTCGAGCAGTCGGCGAGCAGAAGGCTCAGAAATGTCACTCCCGTTGAAAACCTTTATCTAACAGGAGCATGGACATGGTCAGGCGGAGGATACGAAGGCGCCATCATGTCCGGTATTCAGACCGCGGCCTCGGTCAAAAAGAAATGGGGATCGAAAAACGGTGCAGCTCCGATAAAAGTAAAGATGGATATCGGCTCTGCTTTCAACAGGGCATACAGCAAATATGCGAGGATATACAATAAAGATGTCTGTGCAGGCGGCATTGCTGACATGAACTGCTTCCTGAGGCTTATGGATAGAGGCCGTGTTGACAGCGGAGAAGAACTTTTCAACATATCAGAGACTGAATCGCTTTTCACCCGCTACAACATTCAGGTCTATTCGATAACGATCAAAAAAAAACAGGACCATTTTTCAGGTGACACGATAGACATACTCACCAGATACTACAGAAAGACCTCGATAAGGATGGTGTGCCATCAGCAGCTTGCAGATAAAAGATCAGGTGATGTCACTCTTGATGGTATCGTTGAACTTGTCCAGCTTGATAACAACGGAAAGCTCATTGACATTCCTGAAGAGGTGACAGATATCACCGCTCCGCCTGTAATAAGCGACATTGCTAAATATGCTGTGATACTCAAACATCTTAACAAGGTTCATTACTTCCACAAGATCAGGGTGTACACTGAAGATACCGACCTTCAGGGCGTGACTTTCCATGCGTCATATCTGAGGTTCTGTGAAGAGACTCTTTTCGAGTTCCTTGACAGAGTCTGTAAACCCGGAGAAAAATGGACACACTGGGTATTCCCCGAATTCAATATCAGGTTCTTCAATTCGGCAAAGGTGGGAAATATCCTTGATATCAACCTTACAGCTAAGATCACAGATGATGACAGGATGATATTCTTCGAAACAATGAGCATCGAAGGTGAAGAGAAGATCGGCGTGCAGATATGCTTTGAACTCGAATTAAGGGACGGTGAGAACCGCAAAGTGCCTGTCCCTGAGGAATTAAGGGCTTTTTTAAAGAGGTCTTAGATGAGCATCGGGAAATTTCTTCTTAACAGGGAAAATCTTGAGTCTGTCGGCAGAAGTTCTTTCAAGTTCGGAAAAGAAAGGATAATTAGCGAAGGGCTCCGCTATTTTGAAAAGACACCTGACGAAGTAGCTCAGATCGTGAAGAATCTTGATTACATGGGGATGAGTTCGTCAGGAAAAGCCCTTGACTCCGTGCTCGAAGGAATTTCAATACACTATTTCGAAAAGCTGTTCGTTCTTACTAAAAGTTTTGAAATGCACTGGATCGCCACTCACAGGATAGAGCTTGATGAGAATTTCGGAATGATCCGTGAGGCAAAAGCTTCAGGAATTCCTGTTTTTGTCGCGCAAAGCCATTTCGGGGCATCTTATTTCATGGGTATAACCTTCATGGTGAACGGTCTGGATATCGCTTCTGTCGGCAAGTTCCCTGAACCTGTCGGATCGATGATCGTGAACGGCTCAAACATGATATCTCAGAAATTCGGCACGGGAAAAACGAAACTCATCAATGTAGCCGACCCGGCGACCGATGTCCCTTATGAAATGCTGAGCACATTGATGCGCGGCGGAATACTTTCAAATGTCTTCGATGAGAACAACCAGTTCTGCCACCCGATGGAACTCATGGGAAAAAAGGTCATGGGGGGATCGGGAATGGATATTTTCCTTAAAAAATATACAGACGAAAAAATACTTGTTGTCACTCCATTTATCGTGAGGACTGGAGACGACACCTACCGCTTCGAGCTCGACAGACACTACCTCTCAAAAGGTAATATCATCCAGAGCTTCTACAATTCACTCGAAAAACGGATACTCGCCCATCCAGCCCAGTGGTATTTCATCCACGAACTCCACGAAGCGATACCGGAATAGTTCAAAAATTGATATTTTCTGAAACAGGGTTAAATTCACGGCTGGTCTGATGTTTGAGGTTTTATGAAGTTTTTACGGTCTCTGCCTAAGATCCTGCTTTATGCTGTGATCGGGATACATGCTTTTGTGATAACTGCGGGGCTTCTGTTCTTTGTGTACTGCATTTTCTTTGATCCGCCGGCATCGTCCCTTGAACTGCAGAGAAAGCTCTTCTACGGGCATAAGATAGAGAAAAAAATATTCGTGGAATATGAGAAGATCCCCGAAAGGGTGAAAATAATGACTGTCATGTCAGAGGACGGAACATTCCGGGACCACTGGGGATTTGACTTCAATGCGATAACTGAGGCTGTGGAGAAAAATCTGAGATCGAAAAAAGTGCGTGTCGGCGGAAGCACGATAAGCCAGCAGCTGGTTAAAACCATGCTCCTTTTCCCCGGAAGGTCTTTCATCAGGAAATATTTTGAAGCGATACTCACTTTTGAAATGGAGCTTATTCTAAGTAAAAACAGGATAATGGAGCTTTACCTCAACTATATTGAGTTCGGCAGAGGAATCTTCGGGATAGGCACAGCATCGAAAGTATATTTCAAAAAAGATCTTTCCGCTCTCACGAAAGAGGAGACTGCATCGCTTATCACAATAATCCCCTCCCCTGTAAGATTCACCCCTTCAACTTTTTCCAGATCAAAAAGAATGAGCAGCAGATACAATTATTTACTTAAAAAGTGCTATTGACTACACTGCCTTGTGATTATAATGTTAGTGCGTTCTTCGGAGGAGTTGAAATATGAGAAATATCGCGATCATACTGCTTGTATTAATTGCCTTTTCAGGCTGTAAAGAAAAAACGGCCGGCAGTGAACTGTCAAAAGGGAAACTTAAAGTCACCGTAAGCATTCTTCCGCAGGCTTTCCTCGTTAAAAACATCGCCGGAGACCTCATAGATGTAAATGTGATGGTCCCCCCGGCATCAAGTCCTGAAACATATGAACCGGGACCTGTAAAGATGGCGGAACTGAGAGACTCACAGATATATTTCTCGATCGGCATGCCTTTTGAAGCCTCTTTAATAGAAAAGATCAGAAAGGACTATACCGGCTTGAAATTTGTTGAAATGAACAGCGGTATAACACTCAGGAACATCGAAAGTCACCACGGACATTCCTCTGAAGTACCCAATGAACTGCTGGAAACAAAAGACCCCCACATCTGGCTTGATCCTGTAATACTGATACAGATGGCACAGAACACCGTGAACGAGCTTATACGCACCGATCCGCAAAACAGGGAAACTTATATAACTAAACACCTTGAACTGAAGAAAAAACTTCAACTCCTCAATGATGAAATGGCAGACCTGTTCAAAGAATCGAGAAAAAAGGCTTTTTTCATCTACCACCCTGCATGGGGATATTTTGCAGACCGTTACGGATTTAAGCAGATACCTGTGGAGATAGAAGGCAAAGAACCGTCAGCTTCTGAAATGGCAGAACTTACAGAAATGATCAGAAAGAATAATATTAAACACCTCTTCCTTCAGGCACAGTCTCCTGAATCAGTAATCAAGTCAATATCGGCGGAGACAGGAGCGCAGATAAGAATGCTCGACCCGCTGAAAGAGGATGTTATAAGCAATATAAGAGAATCTGCCAAAGCAATAAAGGAAGGTTTGATATATGTCAGAAGAGATCGTTAAATTCGAGCATGTAAGTTTCTCCTATGGAAGGAACGAGGTGTTGAAAGATGTTGATATGTCAATCAAGAAAGGGGATTTCTTTGCGATAATAGGGCCCAACGGAGGCGGAAAAACCACCATACTCAGGCTGATACTTGGTCTAGAGAGACCGTCAAAAGGTTCCATATACACAAAAGGAGCGTTGAAAACCGGGTATGTGCCTCAGTTCTCTCATCACGACCGTCAATTTCCGCTTCAGGTGATGGATGTCGTCCTGCAGGGACTTATCGCACCTGACTCTTTTTTCCCTTTCTATAAAAAGGAACAAATTGACCGCACAATGACAGTAATGGAAAAGCTGGGAATTGAAAAAAGAGCCCATGACCGTTTCGGTGAACTTTCGGGCGGACTCAAACAGCGCACTCTCATTGCAAGAGCCATTGTCAGTGAACCTGAACTTCTGCTTCTTGATGAACCTGTCGCAAGCGTTGACAGTTCAATTGAAAAGGACATTTATGAAATGCTTGTGGAGCTTAATAAAAGTATGACCATCGTCATGGTGTCACATGATCTCGGGTTCGTTTCGGACTATGTGAACATGGTCGGCTGTGTGAACAGAACATTCGTTTCCCACCACACCCATGACATTTCGCACTCCGATATTGATGCAATGTACAAAAGCAAAGGGGTGATGATAAACCATAAATGCGGTATATAGATGAACTTCTTTAATGCACTGATGTCATACTCATTCCTTCAGTATGCCGTGACAGCGTCACTGCTTGCCGCCGTGTCATGCGGAATATCGGGAACTTATGTCTATATAAACAGAATAACTTTTATAGCAGGCGGCATAGCTCACGCAGTTCTAGGCGGTGTCGGAGCGGCGGTATATCTCGGATTCAGTCCTTTCACCGGAGCACTGGTTACAGCTCTCGCTTTCGCCGTGATACTCGGTATCATAAAGTTCAAAGCATCAGCTCACGAAGATACGATCATCGGGGCTTTGTGGGCATGCGGAATGTCGGCAGGAATAATTTTCATATATCTCACTCCGGGATATGCGGTAAATCTGAACAGCTATCTTTTCGGAAACATTCTGCTCGTATCAAAGGACGATCTGACAATGCTTGCGATCCTCGCTTCAGCAGTGCTTGTCATTTCAGCAGTTTTCCACCGTCAGTTCGCCGCAGTCAGCTTTGACGAAGAGTTCGCACGGCTCAGAGGAGTTAAAAGCCAGATCATCTACATCATTTTACTTGCAATGATTGCTCTTACCGTAGTCGTTCTGATGAAAGTGGTGGGACTCATACTTGTGATCGCATTCTTAAGCCTTCCTTCTGCTGCATCAGCGGTATTTTTCAGGAAAATATCATCAATATCAGCTTTTTCAATGCTTCTAAGTTTCATTTTCAGCATAGCCGGACTTGCTTTTTCATATAAATACGACCTTCCGACCGGTGCATCGATAACTCTTGTCGCCGGTGCTTTTTATATAATTTCAATAATAGCGGGCAGATACCATGGAAAAATTCTTAAATAGCATGCTTTCCATAACTCTGGAAATGTCACCTTATCTTCTTCTGGGATTTTTAATAGCCGGAGTGCTTAATGAACTTTTCAAAGGAACGGCATTGAAAAAATACATCGGCGGTTCTGATACGAAAAGTGTCATAAACTCATCACTTCTGGGAGTTCCGCTTCCGTTATGCTCATGCGGCGTCATTCCGACCGGAGTATCTCTGCATAAAAGCGGCGCATCAAAAGGCTCTGCCATCTCTTTCATGATCTCGACCCCTCAGACAGGTGTCGACTCCATACTTGTCACATACTCGCTTCTCGGACTTCCTTTTGCCCTTTTGAGACCGGTCATTGCCTTTATCACCGGTGTGTTCGGCGGAATGGTGACCAACAGGCTTACAAAAGATGAAAAAAATGAGATCCATGATGAAACATCATCCCGTCAGGAAAAAAAGAGAACTCTGATACAACGGTCAAAGGATGCCATGAAATATGCTTTTGTGGATTTCCTTGATGATATAGCTCTTTGGCTTTTTATAGGACTTATTCTTGCGGCAGCAATTTCAGCTCTTATTCCTGATGATTTCTTCACGATGTATGTAGGTAACAAATATCTCAGCATGCTGATAGTGCTTGCTGTATCCGTTCCTCTTTATGTCTGTGCGACCAGCTCAGTGCCGATTGCAGCGGCCCTCATGATGAAAGGGCTGAATCCCGGTGCGGCGCTTGTTTTTCTTATGGCGGGTCCCGCTACAAATGCCGCTACTGTTACAGTAATAGGAAGAACTCTCGGATTAAAAGCGCTTACCGGATACCTCGTCTCAATAATCGGAGGAGCGCTGTTTTTCGGAATTCTTATAGATAATTTTCTGCCTGCACAGTGGTTCATGCCTGTAATGAATGAACATTCACACCATCATATGGATGAAAGCGTAAGCTGGATATACATTGTTTCTGCAGTCATCCTTGCAATACTTCTTCTGATGAGCCTTTATAGATATGTCTCAAAAAAATTCAGAGGAAAACCGGCCGCATGCACGCAGGGTGAATGCTGCTGCAAAAAAGAGCACGGACCTTCCGTCATTAAAGTCGAAGGGATGACCTGCAGTCACTGTGCGGCAAATGTTAAAAAAGGGGTTCTTGAAGTTCCCGGTGTGACAGCTGTGACAGTCGACCATGTTTCAGGTATCGTTGAAATAGAAGGTGCTGACATCGATCTTGATGCAGTTAGAAAAGCTGTGGCATCAAGAGGATATAAAGTTAAGGATTAAGTATATTCTTCAGATCATAGTTCTCAGGATCTTTCAGGTACTTGCGGGCTTTTTCATAATCCTGTTCATCAATGGAATGGAAGTTCTCGACAAGCATTTTGTAATCCTGAGCTTCAATATCGACAAGTCTCGGTTTTATCTTTCCTGTCACCGGATCTTCGACATCTTCCAGATATAGAGGAAGAACCCTTCCGTCATTGTGGCAGACGACTATGCATCCTGACTTTCCTTCATCGAACAGCTTTTTAACTCCGAAACCGAGCAGCGTACAGTATTTCAGATCAAAGGCGACAGGATCACAGCATCTTACTTCATAACCTATCTCGACCGGTCTGCTCTTCACCTTGAGACCGAGCTCTTTTATCTTTTCACTAAGCAGTATGTTGAATATATGCGCCTTTGATACATTGCCAAGTTCAGGATGTCCGTGCTCATCAAAAGAGAATTTTATACCGGAGTTGATTATCTCTTTATCTGACATGAAATGGAAAACACCTTCGCTCACCATTATTGCGCCGTAATCCATTCCGTAGAGTTTTCTTTTAACTATGGATGAGATCATCATTCTTATCATTCTGTCAAAGGTGATCTCGACATTTCTGAACATTTCCGGAATTATAATCATCGGATAGTGACATGACGAACCGATCCCGAAAGCAAGATGTCCTGCTTCCCTTCCCATTGACGACACGACAAACCAGTTTCCGCTCGTCCTTGCATCTTCGTAAACTGTTGTCGCAATTCTCACACCTTCGCTTTTTGCCGAATTATAGCCGAATGTAGGGAGTCTTTCAGGAAGCGGAAGGTCGTTGTCTATCGTCTTCGGCACATGGATGTTCCTGACCGGCAGATTGTTCTTATTGAGATATTTGGTGATCCTGTTCGCAGTTGACGCTGTATCGTCCCCGCCGATAGTCACAAGGAGCTCTACATTATATTTTGTGAAGAAATTGGAATTGAATTCTGAATCTTTAGGTTTGTAACGGCTCATCTTAAGTATTGAACCGCCGCGGTTGAAATAATGGTCAGCTGTGTCGAAATCTATCTCTATCATATCCACTTTGTCAGTGAAAAGTGTCTTCGTGCCGTGATTAAGACCGATGACCCTGTAACCGTCCTTGAGGAACACTTTGGCAATTGAACATACGACCGTGTTTATACCGGGGGCCGGACCGCCTGAACACAGAATTGCAACTGACTTTTTGTCTTCCATTTCACATTCTCCGGAAAAGTTAAATAACTAACAGAACGCTCAATATTACACAAACAGATGAAAAAATCCAAATTGATAAGACAAAACTCATCCCCTGCCCCTTCTCTCTGAGGAAAGAAGGGGAAATATACTTCAACCCCTCTTTTCTGCAAAGAGAGGGGTGACCTGAGTTCATCGAAGGTCGGGGTGAGTTGAACTGCGTCAAGTCCCCCGCCTTGAGGAGAGGGATGCAGGGTGAGGTCTTTTCAAAGGATACGGGGAAGTTCCGGGATAATATCAGAAATATTCCGTCATGAACTGTTCAAGTTCGATGGTGGTATCTGTCGCAGGAACATTTCTTGCGCCCTTCATGCCGAGCTCTATTTCAGCAAGCTTTCTTAGCGCTTTCATTATAGTGACATTTTTGCTTGTCCTTGCAAGTTCGGAACCTTTTGTCTTTAAATAGAAAAGCCTGTTTTTCGTTATATAGGCATTGAATTCGCTCATTTTACTGTCATTCATCAGAACACGGCCTTTCATAAGCGCCCTGAAATGTTTAAAAAACATCGACATGATTAGAGGATTGACCTTGTAGTCGCCCTCTATCGTCAATGTCTCCCTGTAAAGCTTCAGAGCCTGAGATCTTCTGCCTGCGGTAAGGAGATCCATTATTCTGAATATCACCTGTTCGCTAAGACCGTTCAGAACATCATCCATAAGCTGGAACGTTATGTTGTTCATCTGACGGCTTTGTGCATAGAGTTTCAGTTTCTCGACTTCGGAATGAATATAGAACATATCCTGATTTTCAGCGCTTGAGAAGAACTCAACAAGCCTTTCATCAGGATCGAACGGCATAAACTCGTTCTTGATGAACCTTTTCAGTTCGATAGGTCCGGGAGATGCGATAACATGATAAATTTTATCAAGCTTCTGGAGCGACTTGAAAAACTTTGTCCTTTTGTCTATCTCAGAAAAGAAAACTAACATGAAATTGTTAGGCTCGCATCTGTCTATGTACTCCTCGATCAACTCCCTATCCTTGTCAGCAAATTTTTCACCGAGTTCGACGACTATTATCTTTCTTGCACAGAAAAAACCTATCTCACGGGCCGTGTTCACAGCTTCTGATATTATCGACTTTCCTTCGCCGGCATCATAGAACACCAGTTCGAATGAAGGATTTGCAGCAGAAAAGTCCCTGAGCTCTTCCTTAAGTTTTTTTATTATGAACCTTTCGGCTGTATGAATAAAGAATATTCCGCCGTTCCCGTCCAGAGGCACAAGCTCTTTTATGGATGGAGGATATGCTTTCATGACCTATCCGACAACATTGACAAGCTTGCCCGGGACATAGATAACTTTCTTTATGGAACCGCTTGAAAGGAACTTGGAATAATCCTTCGATCTCACGATCTGCTCTATTTCAGCGGCACTTATATCGGGTTTTACAGCAAGCTTGTCCCTGAGCTTTCCGTTGACCTGAACGACAACAAGGATCTCGTCTTTGACAAGGGCTTTTTCATTCACATCAGGATACGGAGTTTCAGCAAGAACAGGCATTCCGCAAAGCTCTGCAAGCTCTTCAGTTATATGCGGAGCGAACGGATTGAGAACGAGGATCGCGTTTTTCAAGGCATCGGCAAGCACATCTTTCTGTTCCTGAGTTTCAGCCTTGAACCTGTAGCATGCGTTTATCAGCTCCATTATTGCGCTTATCGCCGTGTTGAAATGGAACCTTTCTATCTCTTCTGCAACTTTCTTTATCGTCTCGTTGGTCTTTGACCAGAGGTCACGGCCATCCTCGACATTTTCAGGAAGCTTCCGGCTTGATTTTATCATGTCCAGATTGGAAGTTATAATGTTCCATGTCCTGATTATAAACCTGCTGCATCCTTCAACGCCATCTTCGGACCATTCAAGGTCTTTTTCAGGCGGAGCGGCAAAAAGCACGAAAAGACGGGCAGTGTCAGCGCCATACTTCTTTATCAGTTCGACAGGATCGACAACATTCTTTTTCGATTTGCTCATCTTCTCGACTCTGCCTATCTTCACCGGTGAATCACCGGCTTTCTTCAGACAGGCACCGTCTTTCCAGTAAACTTCATCAGGATACAGATATCCGCTTTCACAGGAATATGTCTCCATGCAGACCATTCCCTGAGTGAGAAGGTTCTTTACGGGCTCTCTGAATGAAACATATCCAAGATCGGCAAGTACTTTCGTAAAAAATCTGGTGTAAAGAAGATGCATTACAGCATGCTCAACACCGCCTATGTACTGGTCAACCGGCATAGTGTGGTCAACTTCGGCTTTTGAGAAGGGTTCTTTTTCAGATCTCGGATCGCAGTATTTCATATGATACCACGAACTTTCAACAAAAGTGTCCATCGTGTCGGTCTCTCTTACCGCTTTTCCGCCGCACACAGGACAGACCGTCTCATAGAATTCAGGCATATCCTTCAACGGGCTTGTGGCACCTGAGAAAGCGACATTTTCAGGAAGTCTGACAGGAAGGTTCTCAATTTTTTCAGGAACCGTGCCGCATTTTTTGCAATTGATCATCGGGATGGGAGTTCCCCAGTATCTCTGGCGGCTTATGCCCCAGTCCCTGAGCCTGTAATTTATACCCACTTTCCCTTTGCCTGCCTTTACAAGATGATCACTTACCGCTTTTTTACCGTCGACCGATCTCAGACCGTTGAAAGCTCCGCTGTTGACCATTACTCCGGGTTCAGTATACGCCTCAGTGAGAGGAATTTTCAGCTCACCGTTCTCAGGACTTATAACGATCTGTACAGGAAGACCGTACTTTTCTGCAAATTCAAAATCTCTCTGATCATGAGCAGGAACCGCCATAACGACACCTGTTCCGTACTCCGCAAGCACGAAGTTGGCGAAATAGAGCGGAACTCTCCTTCCGTCAAGAGGATGTATCAGGTATTTACCTGTGAAATATCCTTTCTTCTCATAGTTGTCATCCCTTGTTTCAAGGTGCAGTTTCTGCACTTCATCGATGAATTTTTTCATCTCATCTCTATCTGCCGCCTCTTCAAGGAACACTGCCGCCATTTCATGTTCTACGGCCATGCTTGCAAAAGTGACACCCATCAGCGTATCAGGTCTTGTCGTGAAAACCGTTATCTTCTTTTGAGTCCCTTCAAGCATGAAATCTATGTATGTCCCTTCGCTTCTGCCTATCCAGTTCCTCTGCATCTCCTTTACATGGTCCGGCCATCCTTTAAGGTCATCAAGCGAATCGAGCAGCTCCCCTGCATAATCGGTGATCTTGAAATACCACTGCTCTATTTTCTTCTTAACGACATCACATCCGTGCCTCCAGCATGTACCGTCCTCGACCTGTTCATTGGCAAGGACCGTGTTGCACTGCGGGCACCAGTTGACCTCGCTGTTCTTTTTATAGACGAGACCTTTTTCATACATTTCAATGAAAAAACGCTGCTCCCATCTGTAATAATCAGAAGTGCATGTAGCGATCTCTCTGTCCCAGTCATAGCTGAATCCAAGCTGGAAGAACCTCTCCCTCATTGTGTCGATATTGCTGTATGTCCATTTTGCAGGCGGTATGCCGTTCTCTATCGCGGCATTCTCGGCGGGAAGACCGAAAGCATCCCAGCCCATCGGATGAAGAACATCATAACCTTTTCTAAAATAGTATCTTGAAACGACATCGCCTATCGAGTAGTTCCTGACATGCCCCATGTGCAGTCTTCCCGAAGGATAAGGGAACATTTCGAGCATATAATATTTCGGCTTTCCGCTTGAAGCTCCTTTGTAGTTGAAATACCTTGATCCAATCCACTTTTTCTGCCATTTCGGCTCGATTCCAGCATGATCGTAATACATAATTCCTCCGGAAAGAGATTTCAGAGATCTGTTTTAGGAGCAGAAAATTTATAGTTTCTCCTAAGGTACTTATTTAAGCTTTCCTGCATCGACTCTTTGAGCTTTTCTGAAACATCGCCTATCTTATCCTGTTCTCTCGGGCCGAACTCCATGTTCTTGAGAAGGTTCTTCTGCAGATAACCCATTATTGAAGAGTCCCTGCCCATTGCCACCATTATTTCGGCATTGAGAAGTACAAGATAGTTGTGATAGTAAGGAAGACCAGGTGACAGATATTTCTCGTTCTCAAGTATATAGCTTATTCCTTCTCTCGCCTTAGTGAGATCTCCCTGATAATATGTTATCTCAGCGGCGAGAACAAGCCCGGGAAGATAATGCGGTGCACATTCAAGCATGGAATCGATCATCCCGAAAGTTCTCTGCCTGTCGCCCTGATTTCTGAACAGTTCAGCCTTCAACAGAAGGAATGCCGGTTCGCACTTATCATACGATTCCATTTTCTTATCTATATTATCAGATGCGATCTGGTATTCACCCTTGTCCTTCAAAACTATCTGCTCTCTAAGGAAGAACCAGACGGGGTCTATCACTTCGTCCTTTGCAAGAAGGGTGTCTGCCTTGTCAAAAAGCATGTATCTGTTGTAAATGTCTATCAGCATTTTCCTGAGCTTTTTATCCTCTTTCAATTCTTCAAGATGCTTCACCGCCTGAGCCACGGCACCGTTTTTCAGGAATTCTCCGATTATCTCGCTTTTTCTATCAGGAGTTTCAAGCTGATATATCCTTTCAAGCACGGAAACTATGTCGCCTATGACATTCTTTTTTGCAAGAGCATCGATATATGAATACAGAAGGGATACATTATCAGGGTTTTTGTCTGAAAGATCTTTCAACTGATTGAAATACATCTCCTCACTCGAAAGCCTGTATTTCATTTTGAGTATCTTTGCAGTGATCTCAACCTTCGGAGATTTCTCGTTGATCTTCTCATACGCTGCAACGGCTTCTTCAAAATAACCATTCCGTTCACTGCACTGAGCTCCTGTCATCAGGGCTTCATCATCCACACTGTCAGGAAAGAACTGAGCAAGCTCCCTGAAAGAGAAGTAGCAGTTGCTGTAATCGGTCTCGGCGAAACTGGTCTCCATTACAAGTTTGATATCGTCTGCATCACGCTGATTCTCTTTCTGCTCTTTCATGAAAAGGGCCATTCTCGAGGCTTCACGGGTATTCCCTCTCTTCAGAAAATCCCTTACTATATCTTTGCAGAATTTTCTGCCGGGACATACGGAATAGAACCCGTCCGCTATTATCTGGTCCTTTTTTGATGCTTCACCAAGCAGTATTTTTGCTTCACCGTAGTAATATCTTTCAATGCTCATGGTCTTCCATTTGTCAAGCACCGCCATGTCGCCTGAAATATCCGAAAGCTCTATCCCTTCTTTTTTTGCTGATACCGCTTTTATCATTATGCTGAGTTTCTGAGTGAGCTCGTGGTCCGGAAAAACGCTTAGAATGCGCCCTGCCAGCTCAGATGCGGCCTTGTAATCCCCTTTTCTAAAAAGCATGAGAGCTTTATAGAAACTTTCTCTTAGATTCTTTTTCTCAATTTTTCCCGGGATCTCTATTTTCAGAACACTTATCTGGTTGATAGAGTCAGGAAGGTCTTTATCAAGTTTATGGAACAGAGCTATCCCTGAAGGAGGCTTTCTTCCTTCCAGATAATCCACCATTGAAGTTAGCTCTTCATCCTTTTCAGTAACAAGAGTATAGAACATTTTAAGCTGTGTAGTGTCCTCGTTCTCATAGTCAAGCCTGTAATCCATGACAGCAAAAGCAGTGAGCCATAAAATGCATTTCTTCACTGGATCGCCTATCTCATCACGGATATCCGTTATCTTGAGCTCTCTCACCATTCCTGCATATTCGCTGTAGTTCATCACTGTGAAACTCGATGACGGATCTTTCAGCATATCATTATATCTGTCAGCTTTATCCTCCTTGAAAAGAAAATATGCCGCAAGAACTATCACCGAGACTCCCACCATCAGCAATCCGGCATTTTTAAGGAACAAAGTCCTGCTTCTGTTCTCCTCTTCAAACCTCGGTTCTATCATAAGCACTTTCTTCAGTGCATCATTAGTCTGTTTCAATTCTGCAGGCTCATCAGCATCATCTCCACCGAGCTTTTCAAGCTCTCTTTTCGCAGCAAAATGGTTGGAGTTTATCTGAATGACCTTTTTAAGCTCTTTTCTGCCTTCTTCCTTTTGACCGAGATTTATAAGCGCTATGCCGTTATAGAAATGGACTTCAGGAGTTTCAGAGCCGTTCCAGTTGGCTACGATATCCTTCATCTCATCCCACTTGTTCTCTTTTCTGCACTGCTCAAGATACTCGATCAGCGTTGTAAGCGTGGGACTTGCCGTGTACTGTTCTTTAAGCGTCTGGAACTTTCTGCTCATTGACCGTAGACCCCTCTTCTTTCAACCGGGTGTATGGCGGCTATTTTTCTTCCGAAATAGTCCATGACATCCTGCTTGAGATTTGGAGAACTGGACAGACTGCTGACCACATCCCTTATATTCTCCGCAGGTCCTATGTTTATTTTCACATCTGCATATTCGAGCAGGCTCTGCGAAACAGGGAGGAACTTTTCACCCCCGACAACAGAGACCGGAAGAACGGTCACATTGTCGCCTGTATCAATGAGTCTGTATACACCCTGCAGAAAAGGGAGCAGATTTCCGTCCCTGCTTCTTCTGCCTTCAGGAAATACGAGGAATATCTTGACCCTGTTCTTTATATCCTCGGCCACTTTTGCGGCGGCTCTTGCAATTACTCTTATCGGAAGAGGCACTTCCAGCGTGGCAACGGCCTGAGACTGAGCTATCAGAAGTGAATTGAAGTGCATGCTTGCGAACTTTCTGAGCGGATGGGTGAACACTTTCGGTCCTGCTATAACTGAAAGCGCATCCCTGAAACCGTACTCTTCCAGATACTTGTCAAAAGCGACTGCGATTATATTGGCATCTGAATAGCTGAGATGATTCGAAAGTATTACCAGTCTGTCACTTTTTCCATCCTTGAGATCCTTGAGTGCACTGACAAGGTGCTGGATATTCGACACATCAAAATTCAGCATTCTGTTCAGGGTTAAGTCAAGACACTTCTTGACCAGTATGGAACCTTCCGAGTAACCCCAGTCCGCTCCTGCATTCTCGTACTTTTCAAGGAATTCGGATATCATTGAGTCGTCCATGCTGAAAACGAAATCCCTTATATCCGGAACCACCTCCGGCGGAAGGGATGTTTCCCAGCCGTCAAGAAGCTTTATCATTTTATCGGTCAGTTCTGACATTTCGAACACCATATTAAATACTAAAACAACAGGTTATTCTTATATCAGTTACATATAAAAAAGCAAGATAACAGAGAGTTCTACCTGACCTTCCTGAGTATCGTTTCGGCCTGAGATTTAAGATAATGCAGAGCATCATCGGTGATGTCGGCGATATTGACCCACAGCTCTCTTCTTCCACCGCTGCGTGTCAGTTTCTTTTTCGATATCAGTTCCGTATAGCCCTGCTGGTTCTTGAGAAAGATGTTGAGATCGGTCCAGCCGGTTCCGCTCCTTTTATCTGTTGTGAACCTTGAGACGAATATCGTGGTGAATGCCGATATGTATGAAGGAGCTTTCTGCGGATCGAAATATGCAAGAGGATGGAGCATCACTTCCTTTTCGGGAAAAAGCCTTTCAAACGCCTCTCTCATTATGCCGTCAGCCACAACTATACCTTTCAGTTTACGCATCTGTGAGATGTCATCGAAATCCTTAGCGCTTACAGCCTGAGGAACATAAAGATAATCAGAAAAATTCAGGCTCATGCCCCGTTTATATATAAAAACTTTCTTTTCGACATCACGGCCCTTGAACGCATTGAATTTCTTCGCATCATCAGATATCAGGGTCAGCTTCGCCCTTCCTGAATATTTTCTGGGATGTTTTTCACCGACAGGTGTTTCATTCACATCATCTTCATCATCAATTTCTTCAATGAACTTCTTTTCAGGAAGCGTATAAATGAAATGTCTTGCCTTTTTAAGAAAATCGAGCTCTTCTTCAGTATATCTGTGAACCATGAGAAGTGATTCGAAACTTCCGTTCACTGACACCGAAAGCTTTCCTTCGGCATTTTTTTTAGCTTTTGCACCTTCCGCCCATTTACCTTTGTACATGGCTCCGGCATATCCGAAAAAGTCGAGCAGCCCTTTGTCAAAAAGCTTTTCAGTCTTTGCATCAAGAGAGAAAACAAAGTTCTTTCCATTGCCTGTCTTTCCCGGTTTCAGGATCTCAATGCCTACCGGATATCTGTAATTCCAGGATCTTTCAAGTATCTGGTCTCTCAGTTCACCGTTTTTCACATTGGGGAAAAAAGGTCTTTCGGAAAACACGAGATATGATGATCCATCCGGAGCAGTAAGTTCAGGTTTTATTGAAAGCGGGCACTCAAGACCCGGTTTACTTCTGCTTTTCTCTCTGCACCTTCCATCACAGTTGAAAGGCCCCTGCACTGTTCCTTTTCTTGAAATGCACAGTCCGAAATCTGCTATACATATGCGGTCGGAAACATAATAGACAGGTTTCATGCCGTTCGATACAGCAAGTTCGTAGTTGGCTTTTCCTGAAACCACAGGCGATACTTTCAATTCATTAAAAAAACCGTTATGAACAAGCATCCTGAAGTTGCTGAAAAGATATACCCCCCCCTGATAACCTGTATCTCTGAGAGCTTTAACTGTATCTGGGTCGAATGTGAAAACATGATCGAACTGATCAGCCTGAGTAAGGAACTGCTTCAGCGGATATGCATTTCTGTCATAAAAAATACCGACAGGAATTTCCCATCTTTTAAATGACGATGCTATCCTGTTCAGATCTGATAATTGCGGAAAGAATGAAAGTACAGGAATTCCTCCTTCGATCTTCTGCCTCAGATTAAATATCTGTTCGGGGTAATGAATGAAATAGAATCTTTCCAAAATGGCGTTTCGTTATTTCTTCTTAGCGGCAGCTCGTTTAGAAGCTTTAAGAGGATTGACGATCTTCTTGTTGACCTTGACGTCTCTCTTTATGTGAGAAGCAAAAGAACAGATCTGATCGTTTTCCCAATGAAATGAAGGGTCTGCATATTTTGCGCAGAACTTTCCGCTTTCAACGGTCTCGACCTTGTCACAACCGTCACAACGGTCATCTATCGGAAGCTTTGTGATTTTTGCATATTTATCCATACCGTTCTTTACTGCTGTTTTACTCTCGTTCGCCATCTGCATCCTCCAAGTGGTTAAGACCTAAAACGGGGTTATTAAACACAGTTTTGCCCGATTGTCAATTAAAAACAGATGCTCTTACTCTTCAAACGGACAGATGCCTGTTTCTTCACAGTAACAGTCCCAATCTCTAATCCGAACATCTATTGAGTCTCTCCATAGATGCCATTTGCCATCAAATATTCCGAATTCCATCATTTCATCACTCTCGGGACAATATAATTTCTTCTTGTCAAAACGATAATAACAACTCATCAGACCATAGCCTTTATTCCCGGCAAACATCATCAGATTTCCTTTTACCTTGCTCGGCTGCATATATCTGTCTATAACTATTTCATTATATGCCGGATTATTCTGATCAGCATAACTGACCTCTATCAGCTTCAATTCTTCATCATCGCTCCAGAAATAATATATCAGCCGGTTCTTATTGTCTTCATCTATTCTCGGACTGTGTCCTTTTTCATATTGTCCTGATCCATTCTTTCTTGTAGCTTTGGCACACTCTTTATAACTTTTAGGATATTTACTCAGATCACAGTAATATATCTGCCTGTCCGCCGTCTCGTCCGGTGTCATAAATGTCAGCCTGTCTCCAACTATGTTTCCTTCGTAAACTGTTCCAAGTCCCAGACTGTGCCATTCCCAGACTCCGGCTTTTGCATATTTCACATCGCAAGGACCGCTTGAACCCTCACAAATTTGGATTAAAACCCATTCATCTCCTGCAAATGACGGATTCCCCATGAAAGCATTATGATCTTTGTTGTCATAAATAAGTTCATAATAATATTTCCCATCTTTTCTTAATACAGAAACAACAAACGATTTATAATCCGGGTTATCAGAAGGCATTGATTCAAAAGCAAGAATTACATATCTTTTTTTATTATAACTCAACCGGCCCATTGCTTGACCAATCTTAACAAATTGATCTATTTCGGGATCATATTCAATCGCACCGTTACTCATATACATACCTGCAACCCCGTCACTCATTCCGTGTGTCCAGACCGCCCCCATTGTTGAAGTGTATCCGTCTACGGAAAGCCATCTGTCACACTTTGAAGTTAAATCACCTCCTGTTACAGCTTTCATGTCAGGCAGTTTACACGGCCAGGGATAGCACTCTCTTTCTTCTTTCTGCTCCGGATCTTCTTTTTCTGCTGCAAGATACTTCTGATACTTCTCCCAGTTATCCCATTCCCAGATATTTCTTACACACTGAGGGTCTGTTTCAGTCGGCATATCATCACATCCCGGACGGCAGAAGGTCGGTTTTCCATTCTTATCCTTGAACGGGAATCCGGTCTTTATAACACTTGCCTGAATTTTAAGGTCAAGACATTCAACAGAATCAGCATCCATATCCGGTTTCTCATTATCAGCATCAATTATATCCGGATCAGGATTTTCATCAGGTGTTACATCCTGACTATCTGTATCAGAGATTAAATCTTTATCCGGAACAGAATCTAGATCAGTCTTTGTTCCGTCTGAATTGCATGAAACGATAAAAACAATGAAAAGAATAAGCGCTAACCGCATAAAAGTGATAATGTCTAAAATTATTAAAACAAGTAAAGATTACCCTAAAACAGCAAGCTAATCAAGCGGCAATCTAAAATAATTTGACGGAAACTTTTCAAGTCGCTATATTCGATTGTGTTTAACTTTGATTCTGAATATTCATGCAAAATCAGATAATTGTTTATCAACCGGATGCCGGGTTGTCGACTCTTGAAGTGCGGCTTGAGAACGAAACTGTATGGCTTTCACTTGACCAGATAGCAGGTCTTTTTGAAAGGGATAAATCAACTGTTTCCAGACATATTAAAAATATTTTTAAAGAAAATGAACTGGAAAAAGATTCAGTTATTGCAAATTTTGCAACAACTGCCTCTGACGGAAAAACATATTCTGTCGACTACTATAATCTTGATGTAATAATTTCAGTCGGGTACAGGGTTAAGTCAAAACGAGGCACTCAGTTCAGGATATAAAAAGCGCATGACAGATTTCTGATAATTGACGGAAAAACTGTCTACCACATCGGAGCATCATTGAAAGATCTCGGGAAAAAGCTGTTCGCATTTTCGAAGATCGATATAGATCCAAAGATAATTATGGATTATCTGGTTAAAAAATAGTCACTGAACAGCCGGAATCGTCTGTGTTCTTATCCACTACTGCGGTATCTGGGGTTTCATTTTCATCTGCGGTTGTTGAATCCTCATCTGCGACAGTGTCTTCATCCATTGAGTCTGTGTCATCGGAATCGTCAACAGGCCAGCCTGCCCAGCCGTCAGGAACGCATCTTCCCTCTTCGTTGCATGTGGCATCTATATCCATACAGTCACCGTCGTTTCTGCATTTTCTGTAACACATGCCGCTCTTTTCGTTCATTTTAGCCTGACAGATGTAATATTCATTGTTTCTGCAGTCACTGTCAGAATCACAGCTTGCAAGACATATATTGAGATTCCCGCCGCCGCTCTTTCTTGTAACACACTGTCCGCCGTCAGGACATGTCGAATCGTCACCGGGAACACAGTCAGCTGTGCAGTAACCCTCATCAAACTGTGCTATACACCACATCGGGTCCATGCACTCATCATCATTTGTGCAGGGTCCGCCGAGACTTGAAGGATTCTGTTCACATTCAGCATCAACATTGCAGTATGAGCCTTCGCGGCAGTCACTGTCTCTCTGGCATTTCGGAAGACATACGCCGAGAACCTGATTACTGCAGTAGTATTTCTCTCTTTTACATGGATTCGCAACCGAACATTCGACAGCGCAAAGGTAATTCTCTCCGTCGTCAGCATATTCAAAAGCCTTGGTTCCGTCAGGACACGGAGCCTGATTTGTCTTCCTGACACAGTAACCTTCCCTGAACACCCAGTATTTAAGTTCTTTAATGCACTCTGCATCTGCTTCAGTAAGTCCTTCCGTCAGACAGTCTGCAACTGTTTCACATGGAGTTCCTGCAACCGGAAGAGTCTCACACTCCTCATCGACAAAACCGTCACAATCGTCATCGGTATTGTTGCCGCAGGTATCTGTTTCAGCAGGTGCAAGACACATGTCAAGACCCATTGCAAGCCTTGCCGCCTTGAGTACATTGACCCTTCCCCATCCGAACTTCACACTGTGGCCGTCCTCATCCCATGAACCGGTCTCGGGATAGACCTTGTCCGAACTCAGCTTCATTATTTCAACAGCCTCTTCAAGTGTAAGTTCAGGATTTATGCTGAATATCGTGCCGAAAAATCCGGTAACGACAGGAGCCGCCGCTGAAGTTCCTGAGAAAAGAAGAGTGTAATCATCCATATAATCGCCGTATCCCGGTATCGTTGTAGTCGCAATTCCCACCATCGGATTCCCTTCAAGTGAAGGAGCGGCAATATCAATGCTCGGACCGTAATTTGAATATGTGACCCTCGTATCCCACGGAGATGTGGCGGCGACAGCTATAATACCGCCTTTGACCTCTTCCCCGTTCCTCTCAAAAGAGAACTCTGTCTCCATAAGTTTTGCATAACCTGCATCAACTCCGTCATTTCCGGCGGCATAAACAACCACTCCGCCCAGACCGTCTCTGCCGTTTTGCATGAAGCTTTTTATCGCATCCACTTCACCAGGAGTTGTAGGAACATCACCATATTCAGAAGTAGGTCCGAAACTGCAGTTTATCGCTGATATCTTGGGGTCTGCAACATATTTTTCATAGATCTTGAGCATTACAGAATCATCCATTGCGGTCCCGTTTATTGGATCGAGATACCTGACCGGATAAATGTCACACCAGGGACACACACCGCTCATTCCGAGATCGTTCCCCTCTGCCGCACTTACTCCGGCACAGGTGGTTCCGTGAGCCACAGAAGCGACCTGATACCACGGCATGCCTTCGAGGACAGATGCGTCAGGATATCCCCCTTCCTTATCAAGGATTGAATCATAACCCGGCTCCATGTCGGTAAGGTCTTCATGGTCGGGAACCACACCTGTATCCATTATCGCTACTTTTATGGTATCATCGACACTGAATTTTGTATCGCTCAGAAGCTTCATCATGGGCAGGAACTCTATGTCACTCCCTTTTCTGATCTTTACCGTTTCTTCATAATAGTTCACCACACTGCCTGTATTTGAAAGGTGCCACTGCATGTTAAAGTAAGGATCTTCAGGTGTCTTTGAAGGAGTGAACCTTAGAACGGCCTCTCTCACAAGGTTCGGAAATGCATAACCGTCTCCTGACTTTACTATTTTCTCTGCAATTTCAACACTGTCACCTTTTACCACCCTGAAAGAATAAAGCGGATAGCTCTGAAGTATCTCAATAAGTTTCAGACCGTATTTCTTTTCCATTTCACTGACAGACCTGTCACCGCGCCAGAAGATCATGCTGTCAGCCACTACAGGCATGCCGCCGAGAAAATAAACAGGGAGTGAGCCTGATCCGTCCTCATAGACAGAATAAACTCTTTTTCCCATGCTCAGTTTCATTACAGGCGCAGCCGACGGAGCATTTTTTAAAGTTCCGTTGAGTTCCGCGCTGAACCCTGTTATCTTCTGCATTCCGGTATAAGTGCCGTCGCTGTAGTAAAGCTTCGCGGCATCAAGGTTTAAAACCGTCAGAACGGCAATTGCAATTAAAAAAGTTCTCATGACCGCCTCATTATGTCAGTTTATATTTTTTAAAGGTAGCTCAAGGACCATGCATGCCCCGCCGAGACCTGATCCAGATGCGTAAAGTTTTCCCCCGGCCTCAACCGCAAGCTTTCTCGAATGGCTCAGTCCTATGCCTGTGCCTCCCGGCTTTTTGGTGTAAAAATTCCTGAACACAGCCTCTCTCTCACTTTCCGGAATACCTCTTCCGGAGTCTTCTATTTTAATCACTATCATATTACCTGCAACATTTCCCGTCACAACCACCTTTCCCCCTTCCGGGAGCTCCTCCCATGCATTCTTGAACAGGTTCAGCATTATCTCCTTGAAGGACGAAAGAGTTATCGAGACTGTACATTCTGCGCATTTTTCGATACTTACATCTATTTTTCTTTTTTCAAATTCCGGCATATGGAACGAAACGAGCTGAAGAAGATCGACAGGCATAGCTGTAAGCACCTCGCTTTCATCATTGCTCCTGTAACGGACCATGTTCATATATTTGTCAGTTATGGATTCAAGCCTTACGACCTCTTTTACAATAAGCTCTATTGAAGCAGATATCTGTGCATCATCAAGTTCAACAACATTTTCTGCAAGATATTCACTGTTCAACTTTATTGTACTGAGCGGATTTCTTATTTCATGTGTGATCCTTGATGCCATTTCACCTATTGATATGAGTCTCTCCGAATCAAGCAGCTTTCTTGCAAGCTCCTCCTGTTCCGTTATATCCCTCACAAAATAGAAATCCTCTTTGTTGATCTCTTTTTCCATTATCCAGTAAATGTTTCCTTCAAATACGAATTTTCCGCAATCAGCACAATCTATACCCATCCTGCTGAAAACGACTTTTACACTGTCACCTGCGAGTTCGGGTCCTGCATTGAACCATTCAGACATCTTTTTATTGATGTATGTCAGATTCCCCGCATTGTCGCTTGAGAATATTCCGACCGGTATCGTATCAAGAAGCTCTCCCTTTCTTCTGCTTATTATCTGCTCTCTGTTAAGCTTCCTTACAAGCTCATCTTCGGCTGTATCATCCCTGACCGGTTCTTTCTGAGAGCTTTCAGCGGTCTTTCTTGAACTTTTAGAGATCCTGTAAAACACCAGAGCCAGAACTGTCATGAGAAAAGTTGCTGTAAAAAGTATCCAGAAAAGGTTCCTGTTCATCTTTTTAAGCTCTGAATACCTCAACGCTTCATTAATTGAGGACTGTTCCGTTCTTTTATTAAGAGCATGTCCTATCAGGTCCTTAAGTTTCCATGAATCGGCTTTTATTTTAAGAAGCGCGGCATTCCTTGTTTCATCATCTGCATCCTCGTTCATCAGAACATCAATGCTCTGAGATATGGATTCGAGAAAGAGCTTAAGTCTGACAGAAACTGTTTCGTCACATCCGCCTGCAACCGCATCAGCATCCCTGACAATCTTCCTTGCAGACTCAATAACGGAATCTCTGAAGAAAAGATACTCCTCCGGCGTTGATATCCTGTTTATATAACTGTCAAGAACCTCGATTTCATTGATGGCGGCATATCCCGGTCTGTAAAATACATCTATTTCATCATTTTTCTGAGGTTGAAGATCCTTCGAACGGTCTTCAATAAAAAAGAATGCGGCTGCGGAAACAATTAAAGGTAATAAAAAAAGTAATGATCTATTCAACACTGCCTAAGATCGCCGTATCTCCGGCTTCAAGCCCTGTAAGGCTTTTTGTGATTATAGCTACGGATGTATCTTCAAATGTCTGCATTACCACAAGTTCTCCGATCATTTCGTGAGGAAGCTGCTTTTCTTTCACTTTCTTATCGAGGCTGTTCAGTCCGTCACCTCTTCTGTAGACAGTAAGCATTATTCCTTTGTCAAGCCCGTCCTTTGAGCCTTTGTCAATGTATACAAGATAGCTGGGACCATAGAAAGCTGTCGGATCATATCCTGTTATTATTGTAGCCTTTACTTCTGCCGTTGACTCAACAAGTTTGATGTTTGAGTCCGTTTTTATGTATTCTCTTATGAAAAAACCTCTTTCGATGGAATCGAACGCTTTAACTATCTTGACCGTAGCGATCCTGTCAGAGTTCACATCCAGAACCTTGCCTCTGCCGACTATCTCTATTATTTTTCCAACCTTCTTTTTTGTTTTAGGATGCTTGATATCCTCTTTTATATTAATGAATTCAACATATTCACCGACTTCAAAAGAAACTTTTCCGAGTTTTACATATACATTATCTTCCGTGGCAAGAAGTTCCTTTGACTCATAGGAACCAATTACCTTTCCAAGGTCCGTCATGGCTTTATTCTCAATAAAACCTTTATAGACAAGATCAAAAACCGTGTCTTCGATCTGTTTGAATCTGTCAATCCTGTATTTTCCGCCCAGTTTGACATATTCTTTATAGCTTTCCGGAGTGGCATCAAGGGTCTTTCCGGTCCTTGCCGCAGCATCGATCTCGCCTTCATCCTCAAACTCACCGCCCGAAATGCCGCCTTCAGCACCTTCACCTTTGGGCATTATCATTTCACCTGTAAAGCGGAAAGAGATCATGTCCCCCGGATAAATGAGGTGGGGATTGCTGATCTGCGGGTTCATGGACCACACTTTCGGCCAGTACCACGGACTCTTAAGGTAAGTATTGCTCAGGTCCCAGAGTGTATCACCGGCAACAACCTCGTGCTTTTCAGGAGCTATGCTGAGATCAACCGTGTCAAGATTTATGAATGAAGGAACGGGAACTTCCTCAGCACTTCCCGGAGCAGCAAATTCCTCGCTAAACAGCATTGCGGGAACCATAAAAAGCACCAGCAGCATTTTTTTCATCTTTATCTCCTCACTTCCATAAAAATATGCTAAATTATACAACAATTACGCATACAATAATACACTTAAGCATAAGTTTGTCAATTTTTGCCATTATTTATTGTATATTCCACTAGTTCAGTAGAGGTCTGAGACAGCATCTTCCCCTCTTTCACATCCTCAAGGAAGGTCTGGATCTTCACTATGCCCACTCCTGAAACAAAATAATGATATGAATGAAGCGCCTTTCCTCCCGGTATCTCAAGAAGTGTGTGAACTTTGACGGCGCCTTCAAAACTGCCGGCAGGCACACTTACTTTTTCGTCAACCCCGACAGTTGTCCTGAGCTCTCTGGTCTTATTATCTATGATTGAGACCCACGGCTCTCTCTGAAGCGGGAACATCAGAATGTACCTGTTTTCATCCCTGACACCTCTTTTATCACACTTGAGCTTTCCGCCCCTGTTATCAAGGAACCACTCTCCGTCTGTTGCAGTTATCTTGATATCGACTTCACCGGAAGAACCGAAATAGTTTACCTTGTATTTCCATTCATTGCCGATGCTAAGCGGCATGTACTTCATGGCTGATGTCTTGTAATCGGATTCATGGGGAGGTTTCTCTTTTTTATCCGTGCTGCATGAAACGAACAGCACTGTGATAAGAACCATTAACAGGAACATCATCTTTTTCATTTTTTCACCTCTAAAACACCGTTAATCCGGTTATTCTCTTCCCTGCCTTGAGAAGTATCTGCCTTGAAATGCTTTCAATACTGTGGTTTTTACCGGTTTCGTTCTTTATTGAAGTTATCTTACAGTCCGGCATACCGCAAGGAACTATACTTGAGAACGATTTGAGGTCGGGATCGATGTTCAGAGAATAACCGTGTACCGGAACAAACTTTCTGAAATGAAGTCCTGAAAAAGCTATCTTCCTGTCTTCCACCCACACACCGGCCTTCTCCTCTATCCATGCTGCTTTGCTTATTCCGCAATACTCTCTTAACACAGATTCGATGGTCAGTCCGAAAAAATTTACGAACTCCCTGATCGATGAGAATCCGGCTTTTCTTATATCAACGACCGGATACAGGACAAGCTGACCGGGACCGTGCCATGTAAGCTCTCCTCCTCTTTTGATCTTATGCACAGGAATTCCGTTCAGCGGTCTTATGAACTGGTCATCCGTACCTCTGAGACCGGATGTATAGACCGGATCGTGCTCCAGAAAATATATTGTCCCGCAATTCTTCCCTTCGATTATCTCATTGCGGGTCCTTTCCTGAAGCAGAAGCATCTCACCGTAATCCTGAGGGTCCGGAAATATTCTGTAATTTATCTCAGTAGCCATTTCTCAACCTTTCACCGAACGAGCCCGGAAGCTTAAGGCTCTTTATTTTCTTTATCGTTTTCTCGATATCATATTCAACCCTGTGGAATTGAACTCTTTTCTTCTCCGTATCATATGTGACAAACCCTGCTCTGTTGTCGCCGTCTCTAGGCTGTCCGACAGATCCGCAGACGCATATCACCGGGTTGGGATAGTCTACAGAGACATCTTTTGATGAAATGTTAAGCTCTATTGACTTATCGTCCCCTGTCATCACAAAAAGGTTCATATAGTGGCTGTGTCCCACAAAATTTACGCCTTTAAGGAACTGTCTGACCTCATAAAGTCTGTTCACTCCTTTACTGCTGAACACATAATCATATCTTTCCGGCATTCTCGGAGAACCGTGCGACAAAATGAAAGAGCCTTTTTCACTTTCAGAATGAATATATTTCAGTCTGTCGAGAAATCCGTACTGCTCATTGGAAAGAGAATCTATTGTCCAGTTGATGACATATCTCACAGCATCATAATAATCCGAAACATCCGTCTTTCCGACAACTGCGGCATCGTGATTACCCAGAACCCCGGCATGGACAGTCTCTCTGAGAAGGTCAAGGGTCTCTCCGGGCCACGGACCGTATCCTACTGCATCCCCTGTAAAAAAGACCGCATCAGGTGAAATGTTCTTTATCTCCCTGAGTACAGCTTCAAGAGCCGGGAGATTGGAATGTATGTCACCCAGTACGGCGATCTTCATATCATAAAAGCTCCGCAGCGGCATTAGCAAGGGCCGATCTTTCACCTTTTTCAAGTGTTATGTGCCCTGCCAGCGAAAGGTCCTTGAATCTGTCAACGATATAGCTCAGACCGTTGTTGGATTCGTTCATGTAGGGGTTGTCTATCTGGTAAGGGTCTCCCGTAAGAACTATCTTCGTGTTCTCTCCGACCCTTGAAACTATAGTTTTAACTTCATGCGGAGTAAGGTTCTGCGCCTCATCGACGATTATGAACTGCTCAGGAATGCTCCTTCCCCTGATGTATGTGAGAGCTTCGACTTCGATGACACCGCTGCTGAGGAGGTCGTTCATCTTGCCGAAACCGGCAGAATCATATCCGGCAAGCAGATATTCAAGATTGTCGAACACAGGCTGCATCCACGGTTTAAGTTTCTCCTCAATTGTTCCCGGAAGAAAGCCTATGTCCTTTCCCATGGGATAAATAGGCCTTGCGACAAGCATTTTCGTGTATTTGCCTTCATCAAGACATTTCTGGAGACCGCACGCTATGGCAAGCAGTGTTTTTCCCGTTCCAGCCGAACCCATCAGACTAACGAGCTTTATTCTGTCATCCATCAGAAGGTCGAGCGCCAGTTTCTGTCCGAAATTTCTCGCCCTGAGACCCCACACATCCTTGAACTGCTTCAGAGGAACAAGACATTTATCGAACGGATCTATCCTGACAACCGCCTGATGCTGATCGTTAGCCTTGTCGGTAAGCATGAAGAACTTGTTAGAATGAGCCTGCTCGAATTCAGTTCCTTTGAGATCGTCCATCGGTATTTTGCGGCTCTCGAATATCCTGTCAATGAGAGCGCCTTCAACAGCAAGGGTCTCATATCCTTTGGGAAGCTGATTGAAATTTACCGTATCGTTACGGTATGTATCGGCCCTGATCCCGAGAACATCTGCTTTTATCCTGAGATTGACATCCTTGCTGACCAGAGTTACTTCACGGTCCGGATTATCCTTTGTTATCTTGTACGCTGATGCAAGAATGATGTTGTCAGCATAGCTGTTGTTGAGCTTCGGACCGGGAAGGTCTATGTCCCCGGTTATATCTATCCTGATGGTGCCGCCGCTTTCAAGTGCAACACCTTCGACAAGCCGCCCTTTTTTTCTAAGCTCTTCGATATGCCTTGCAAAAGCCCTTGCCGCCAGACCGACCTGGTTCATGTCCTTCTTGAACTTGTCAAGCTCCTCGACAACGACTATAGGAATTATTATGTCATGCTCATCAAAATTGAATATCGCCTTCGGATCAGAGATTATAACATTGGTATCAAGCACAAATATCTTTTTCACCACTATTCGCCTCCGGAAGTTTTGAGGTTTAAATTGACGATCATGTCCTTATCAAGCGTTATCGCCATGGGTTTGATGGAAAAGTCATCGTATTCGAAACCCAGAAGAAGAACGCCTCCATCGTTTTTCGGGAGTTTCTTCGAACACGGAGCGATGCAGACCGTCTTTCCCGTATCCTTATCATAGACTTTCACACCTTTCACATTGGAATTGACCGTGAGAGTTATGGTTTTCGCCTTTTTGACATACTGGACAGGTTTTTCTTTTTCCTTTTTCTTTTTTGTCTCACCGGTTGTGTCGGTATCAGGCACTTCGCTGTCTTTTATCTTCTGGTCCGCCATCTTTTCGTTTATTACGACGACCGGACTCCTGCTTTTGTTTATGAAACTATAGACCACGAATCCGCCGGCTATCAGAATGAAAAGTATAACTGCGATCTTGAGCATATTGCCGGTGCTTCTGCTTTCCTTGAATTCAGCCTCGGCCGAGGATTCGGCATTAAGGATCTTCATTATCTCCTCTCCGGAGATCCCTTTTTCGACAGTTCTGTTGTTAGTTTCGGTAGCAACAGTCCCTGAATTAAATACAAAGGCAAGGCTAAGTTTCTTTTCAAGGTTGTGATTTATATAGATCTTCTTAAGGTCGCCGAGCAGAAGAAGCATGCTTCCGTAGCGGTTGAACGGCTTCTTTTCAAGGCATTTCATTATCAGAGCGTCAACGTCGGCGGGAATGGAAGTATTTACGGATGAAGGCAGATCGGGAAATTCGTACTGGTGCTTGTGAAGGACCTTCATGTAGTTATTATCGCTGAAAGGGATGCGACCAGTGACCATTTCGTAGATTATTATGCCCAGTGAATATATGTCCGATGCCGGCTCCACATTGTTCCCTCCGGCCTGTTCAGGCGACATATACTCAGGTGTTCCGAATATGGCTCCCGATTTTGTCAGGGTCTTGGGCTTATCCTTTTTGTTGATCTCATCATGAAGTATCTTCGAGATGCCGAAGTCAACTATCTTCACGAAAGGATAGATGCCGTCCTTTTCAGTGATAAGTATGTTCTCGGGCTTGAGATCTCTGTGGATTATACCCTTTCCGTGTGCTGAATAAAGAGCCACGGCTATCTGTGATGCGACAGATACCGCAAATTCAAGCGGAAGTGTCTTGTGATTTCTTATTGTTTCGGCAAGAGAGCTTCCTTCGACAAATTCCATGACGAAGTAAGCGTTCCCCTCATCAGTGTATCCGAAGTCGGTTACATCGACTATATTCGCCTGTCCCATATTGGATGCGGCGATAGCTTCTCTCTTGAATCTTTCAAGGGTGTCCTTTCTCTTGCTCTGCTCAAAATGAAGTATCTTGATGGCGACTTTCTTGCGCAGTATCTCGTGTTCGGCAAGATAGACATTCCCCATGCCGCCGACACCGATCCGCTTAAGTATTTTATATCGCTGGTTAATTACCGTGCCGATATATTTCTCTTCTATCTCAATGCTGTTATTTGTATTCAAAACGGCTCCCGCAAACAGTTCCAATAATCCACGAAGATTATCAGTTAGACAAAATAAAGTCAATTTCATGATATGTATTTTATACTTATATTTTGACTTGACAGTTCTTTTGTGCTTT